>JAIQFR010000017.1 GCA_020073205.1 Terriglobia bacterium | reverse complement strand
CAGCTCGTCGGCACGGAGACGTATCCCTCGTCCGCCGTTCCGTTGCAGTTGTCGTCGATCCCGTTGCAGGTGGTGTCGGAGGCCGCCGGCGTGCCCGGGACGCAGTTGCTCTGGACCACGCCGCCCACGCACGAGCTCATGCCGGTCGAAGCGCAGGCTCCCACGCCGCAGCTCGTCGGCACGGGAACGTATCCCTCGTCAATCTGTCCGTTGCAGTTGTCGTCGATCCCGTTGCACGTCGTGTCGCTCCCCCCGGACCCACCCGACCCGCAGATGACGACCTGCGTCGACCCGTTGAACGCCGGTGCGTCGACCAGGGTCTCCGCGATCGCGCTCCCGCTGTCGGTGAACTCGTAGAACTGGGTCGGGATGTCCGCCTTCCCCGTCAGGGTCGTCGACAGATTCCCCGTCACCGTATCGTAGACGCTCGTCGAGATGTTCGAAGTCCGCGTGGCCCGGACATACTGGCAGGCGTAGTCCATCGTCACGTAGCGTGGGTTGTCGCCCGCGACGTTGCTCGTGATTCCGCTCAGAATGCTCTGCCAGTTGCCCGGGGAGGTCGTCTGGATGTAGTAGTCGTGGGTGAACAGCGTGGCCAGTGCCATGCTGTCGAACGCCCGCTTGAGCTGGCGCGTCCCATGCAGGATGCTGTCCGCGACGTTGTCGCTCGGAAGCCACTGGTATCCCGATTCGTCCCGGATCTCGGTGACGCAATCGAAGAACTGGTTGGCGAACTCGGGATGGCCGGGAACGCTCAGATAGTCTGCGTACCAGACCGGGAGCCCGGAGTCGGACGCTCCGGTCTCGTACAACCGATAGGGGCCCAGCTGGGTCCAGGCCGAGCCGTAGGGTTGGCCGGGCACCACGTGCATGCCGATGAACTCCACGCCCCAGCCGTGCAATCCTCCGAACACGTTCGTCCCCATCTCGTAGAGGTGCGGGACGACGAACTTGGCGACCGGGATCTGGTGAGCCTGGAACCACGTCGTGGCCTCGTTGAAATACTGCGAGACGGTCGCATCGGGCAGGTTCGTGTGGTTGGTGTGGTCGTAGTAGAACATCAGGTCCGAGCCGTACGAGCGGCGGGCGTGAACCCCGGCCGTCGCCTGGCCCGCGTTCACCAGCGTCGAAACCGTCGCCGCGCTGCTGCTGGACATCTCGAGGTAGAAGAGACCGAGCCAGGGCTTCAGGCCGAACTGATTGGCGGTCGAGACCCACCACGGCGGGTCCGCCACGTCGTCGACCCGCATGGTCACGAAGTGCGGCAGCCCCTGCATCACGAACGGCCTGCGCGCCGCCCACACCATCGAGCGCCATACCAGGTCGTCCAGCCCGAACACGGGCCCCTTCACCGAAGTCGATATCCAGCCGTAGCTGCCCCACTGCACCGCGTGACCCAATCCGTAGGCGCAGACCGTCAGAAACGGCTGATTCGCCGCCGTGACGTTGGCGAGAGAGGTCGCCGTCTGCGGCAGCGCGATCCCCGCGAGGGTCATCCCCTCGGTGGAGATCACTTCGCCCACGCTGTGCCGCGCGGTGATGTAGTGCGTCCCCGCGGCCGAAGTGAACGTGATGTTGGCGTTCACCGGCGGCGAGACATAGCTGAATCCGAAGATGTCCTGCACGAACTGGTACCGGGGCGTGCGCCCGTTCGGCGAGAGATCGTTGTCGAAGTTGACGAGGCCCGTGCCGTTGGCGACGGCGCTCGAGATGTACGACTCCTCCGCCGAGCTCAGGTACGAGTGCGAGACGTCGAGCTGCCGGTGGCCGATGATGATCAGGGCGTAGTCGCCGATCCCGGGCCCTACGGGCGTGGTGGCCACGTCGAGGACCGTGTACGGCACGCCGAAATTGTCGAGGTACGGCCGAATGAAGTGCTGCGCGTCCGCGTAGCTCGCACTCTGGGAGTTGACCAGGAGCACGGCGTCGGCACGTCGCGCCGCCCAGGCCGGCGGGACGAGAAGCACGGTCAAAAATAGTATCCCCCCCCAACGCCCCCTCAGCATCGCGAACCTCCGGCTACCGTGATCCGTCCGGGTGCCAGTTTGGATTCGGCATCATCATACGCCCAAATGGGTTATCTTGCTCGTACGAATCGGGTTACAAGTTCGATACCCGTAAGGATCCGGCGAGAAAACCACTCCGGCGGCTAGCCGGTGCAACTCTTCGGTGGAAGAAACGGAGATCCTCCGCCCGGGAATCGCGGAGCCTGGTTCCCGCGACCGTACTCGAGCTCCGGTGCCGTCCGACCCGGAAGCCGTCTAGCGGGCCCATCGGCCGCCCTGCCGCGCGATCCATTATCATGGAGCGTGAGATGAACTCCGGCCGAGCATTTCGGGAAGATCTCCCGCCACGCGGCGGGGTCCACATCGTGATCGCGGGCGAGGACGCCGTGCCGTGGAGGGATTTCGTCAGCCGCTTCCCGGACGCGGAGATCGGACATCGCTGGGAATACCTCGACCTGCTCGGCGACGTGTTCGGGCACGGACCCTTGCGCCTCGTGGCGAAACGCGGGGAGCGCTGGGTGGGCATTCTGCCCCTCGTCGTCCAGAAGAGCTTCCTCGGCAGGTTCGTGACATCGGTCCCCTACCTCAACTATGCGGGGGTCCTCGCGTCGGACCCCGAAGCGCGTGCCGGCCTCGCGGAGGAAGCGATGGAGCAGGCGCGCAGGCTGGGAGCCGACCGTCTCGAGCTGCGCGGGAGGGAGGGAGGCGATCTTCCCATCGACGCTTGGCGGGGCAAGTGCAGCTACGCACTGGCGCTCGACGGCGGCACGGAGGTGCTGCAGCGGGGCCTCGGTGCGAAACTTCGTGCCCAGATCAAGAGGCCGCTCAAAGAGGGGTACGCCGCGCGGGTGGACGGTCCGGGAGGGTACGGGCTCTTCTACCCCCTCCTCGTCCGGAAATGGCACGAGCTGGGCTCGCCGGTGCTGCCCCGAGCCTTCTTCGAGCGTCTGGGGGCCGTGTTCGGCGACGACGTGTCGTACTCGATCGTCGAGAAGAACGGACAGCCCGTCGCAGCGGGGGCACTGCTGAGAAGCGGGGAGCGCGTGGAGATCCCGTGGGCAGCCTCCCTGCGGGAGCACGACCGGTTCGGCGTCAACATGCTCGTGTACTGGACCGCGCTCGAGTTCGCCGTCGCGCGTGGAGCCCGCGTCTTCGACTTCGGTCGCTCCACTCCCGGGACCGGCAACGCGCGATTCAAGCTCCAGTGGGGCGCGTCGGAATCGGCCCTCGTCTGGAACGTGTTCGCGCGCGGCCGGAGCGGCCGTTCCGTCGAGAAGGGCGATGAGCGGCGCTCCGTCGCCGCAGCGGTGTGGAGGAGGCTGCCGCGGAGCCTGACCTCCCGCCTCGGACCGTTTCTCGCCGCGAGGATCCCCTACTGATGAGGTTGGTCCCGCCGGTCGCCGTTCCCTTCGGGGTGACGCGGATCTTCCTCGCCGCGCTCCGACGCAGCGCGGCAGGCGAGGCCGGCTTCGCGGAGATGCTCGCGAGTCGGATCGGCGCTCGCGGCGCAACCCTTTTCGGAAGCGGCCGCGCCGCCGTCGCCGCCGCGTTGCGGTCCCTGGCGAACGAAGGTCGAGACGAGGTCGTCGTTCCCGCGTACACGTGCTGGTCCGTCCCGGCCGCAGTCGTGCGTTGCGGCCTCCGGGTTCGTCTGGCCGACGTGGACCCCATGACCCTGGACTACGAACGCTCGTCGCTTCTGGCTCAGCCCACGGGACGCATGTCCGCCGCGATCGGCGCCCATCTCTTCGCACGGACAAGCGACTTGACGTGGCTCGTCGACTACTTCAGGAAGCACGACCCCAGAGTGCGGGTGATCGAGGACGCGGCCCAGGCCTGGCCGGACCGGAGCTCCCGTGAGGTTTCCGCGGTGGTGCTCTCCTTCGGTCGCGGCAAGCCGCTCCCGCTGGGGGGTGGCGGAGCGCTCGTCCGGTTCGGCGGCGACGGGGCGCCGGCATCCGCGGTGCGGGGAGGCGGCTGGAGCGGAGCCCTGTCGCTTGCGGCGACGTCGGTCCTCCAAATCCCCGCGCTGTTCGGGCTGCTCGAGCCCCTCCCGTTTCTGGAAATCGGGAGCACCGCCTACGATCCGGAATTCCCGGCCGATGCCCCGTTCCGCGCATGGCAGGATCGCCTCGGCCGCAGCGTCCTCGCGGAGCTCGAGGCGCTGACCGAGACCCGGACGCGAAACGCGTCGGCTCTGGCGCAAGCCGTCGAGTCGAGCCGGCGCTGGCGGCTCCCCGCAGCCGCACGAATGCCGGGACCCTTGCGACTTCCTGCACTGGCCCCGTCCCGACCGGCTCGAGACGAGGTGATCGCGCGCCTGCGCCGTTTGGGCGTCGGGGCCAGCGCGATGTATCCGGGCACACTGGCCGACATCCCGGCGCTTCGCGAGCATCTCGCCAACCCCGACGAGCCGATCCCCGGGGCAAACGCGCTCGCGGACACGCTGCTGACCCTTCCCTGCCATCCGGGACTCGGATCGCGAGGACTGATCCGCGTGCGCGAGTCGTTCGAGCGCGCGTCAAGGGACGTCGGAGCCTGAACCCGCCCCGACCCACCGACCGCGGCGGCCGGCGCGGCCCGGAGCAGGCCGCGTCGGCCCTCGCCACCATGTCGTGCATCGAGCACGATACGAGCGATTGACGGAAGCCTCGTGCATCTGGTACAAGACGAACGTCGTGCTCCCCGACGGTCATCTCGCCCCAGCCGCTCCCATCCGACGCGCGCTGTCCATTACCGTGCTGGCCAGCGGGGATCTGTGGGGAGGCGCCGAAACACAGATCTTCGACTTCGCCCGGTGGCTGCCGGCGACGGGCGTCCGGCTACGCGTCTGCCTGCTCTCCAGGGGCCGGCTCTACGACGCCCTCGAGGAGGCTGGCGCGACGGTGGAGCATCTCCCCTCTCCCACCGTCTACTCGTATCCGTCCTGGATCCGGAGGCTGTCCGGCGACGGCGCGGACGTCTTCCACCTGCACGGTTACAAGGCGACGATCCTCGCGGCGCGCCCTTTGCGGGCGAGACGCTTTGCGGTCGTGAAGACGGAACACGGGCTCCCCGAGATGCACGGCGGGTTTCGCGGCTGGAAACGCGCCCTCTATGCCATTCTGGACGAGATCGTCACGCGGCGTTCTGTCTCTCGGGTCATCTGCGTGTCCGGCGACGTGCTGAAGCACTTCGGATCTCGCTATCCGCGGGAACGATGCGTCCTGATTCGCAACGGCGTGCGTCTGCCGGAGCTCTCCCCGACGAGTCGCGAGCAGGCGCGTCGCTCGCTGGCGATCCCGGAGGACAGCCGCGTTCTCGCGTGGATCGGCCGGCTGACCGACGTGAAGAACCCGGAGCTGGTCGTCGGTGTCGCATCCCGCCTCCAGCGGGAGATGCCGACTTTGCGCATCCTGATCGCGGGCGAAGGCCGCCTGCGAGCACGCCTCGAGAGAGCGGTGGCGGACCAGGGGCTGGCGTCCACGGTGCGCCTCACGGGGTTTCTCGGCGACCTGGAAGCGTTGTACGCGGCTGCGGACGCCCTCCTGTTCACGTCCCTCCACGAGGGCGTGCCCTACGCGCTCCTCGAGGGGATGGCGCGCGGGCTTCCGGCGATCGCCACGAACGTCGGCGGGCTGAAGGAAGTGATCGAAGACGGGGTCTCCGGTCTCCTCGTGGCGCCGTCCAGCGTGGAGGCGCTCGTCCGCGCCGTTCGATCGTTCTTCCGATCGCCGGAAGGACGCGAGACCATGGGCACCGCCGCCCGCTCGAGAATCGCGACCGCCTTCCGTCTCGATTCGATGGTGGAGGGTACGCTCAGATGCTACGAGGACGCCGTGGCAGGCGTACCGGGGGGCTCGCGCTGACGCACGGCGCTGGCACGGTTCCAGGAGGACCGATCGACACGCGTTCCCGCTCGCTCGAGCGGAATCGGGCTTGATGGAGGTGCCGGCGCGATGAACATCGTCGCGGTCTATGCGGAGGATTATCCTTGGGACATCCGCGTCGAAAAGCTGCTCGTCGGCTTTCAGAACGCCGGTCACACGACGCACCTCGTTTGCCGGAACCGCGCGCTCCGGCCCGCGAACGAGCGCGTCGGCAACATCCTCTGCAAACGGGTGCCGGCACCGGTTCTCCCCAGAGCACTCGCGAGCCTCATCTCGACCCCCGCGTTTTTCAATCCGATGTGGGCCGCTGCGGTCCGACGCTGCATCCGGGACGCCCGGCCGGAACTGGTCGTCGTCCGGGATCTTCCGCTGGCGCCACTCGCCATCCGTCTCGCGAACTCTGCCGGGATCGCGGTGATCGTGGACATGGCCGAGAACCACCCCGCGTTGTGGCGGGAGGTCTGCGCGAGCGACCCGATCCCCTTGCGGTCGTGGATTCTGAAGAACCCGTACCTGGCCCGGAGGATGGAGAGATCCGTCGCGCGGCGGGCCCATGGGTTCTTCGTCGTCGTGGAGGAGATGCGGGAACATCTCCTCGCGCTGGGCGTCCCGCCCGAGCGCGTGGCCGTCGTCTCCAACACCCCGGAGCTGATGTCGTTCGACGCGTCAGGAGGATCGATGCCTCCGGATACGTTTCCGCCCCTCTCGCCCCATCACGTGGACCTGCTCTACGTCGGGAACGTCACGCGCCGGCGAGGTCTCCATCAGGTCGTGGCCGCCATGGCCGAGCTCCGGGAGGACGACCCGATGCCGAGGCTGCACGTCGTCGGGGATGGAGACTACCTCCCCCGCTTGCGCGAGCTGGCCGCGAAGATGAAGCTGGCCGGTCGTGTCTTCTTCCATGGGCGGATCGAATTCGCCCGTGTGCCCGCCATCTTCGCACGCTGTCACGTCGGGGTCATCTCTCATCTGAAGACGGAACACACCGACACGACGATCCCGAACAAATTGTTCGATTGCATGGCATGCGCCAAACCGGTTCTGGTCTCGAACGCGACGCCGCTCGAGCGGATCGTGACCGCCGAGGACTGTGGGCGGGTATTCCGGGACGGTGACATCGCAGGAATCGCGAACCAGATCCGAGCCCTGCTGGATCCCGAGCTGCGCCGGAGGCTCGGCGCGAACGGCCGTTCTGCGGTGGAACGCCGTTACAACTGGGGCCGTGACATGGAGACCGCCCTCGCAGCCGTCCAGAGGTTCACGCGATCGCCGCTGTCCAGCCGATAGCGCCCGTCGTCCGGGGGGAGCCGGATTCCGTCTCCGTCCGGCGGTCGGATCAGCGAGCGTGGGGCGACGTCCCGAATTCTCCGATGTCGCTCGCGAGCGTCGCGCCGAGCCCGCTCCGGCGAGCCAGGAAGGACGCGATTCTGATGGCTGCCCGCCCGTCGCCGTAAGGGTTGATCGCGCGGGCCATCGACTCGTACAGCTCGCTGTCGTCCAGCAGCCGCTCCGTGAGCGCAACGATATCCCGCTCGGAGTTCCCGGCGAGCAGGGCCGTTCCCGCCGCGACGGCTTCCGGCCGTTCGGTGCACTCCCGGAGCACGAGGACGGGCTTCCCCAGGCTGGGCGCCTCCTCCTGCACGCCGCCCGAATCCGTGAGCACGAGATACGAGTCCGCCATGAGCCGCACGAAGACGTCGTACTCGAGCGGCTCCAGGAGCGTGACGTTCGCCAGGTCGGCCAGAAGCTCGCGCACGGGGACCCTGATGTTCGGATTCGGGTGCACGGGATAGACGATGTGGACGTCGGATCGTCTCGTCGCGATGGATCGCAGGGCTCCGCAGATGCCGCGGATGCCCGGCCCGAAATTCTCCCTCCGGTGCGCGGTGACGAGGAGGCCACGTCGACCCTGCGGGAACAGATGGGGCAGGCTGGCGAGATGCGGCTGCGAGAGCGCGAGGTGAAGAGCGTCGATGGCGGTGTTTCCCGTGACGTAGATGTCGTTCCGTTCGACGTTCTCCCTGAGCAGGTTGGCGCAGCTCTGAGATGTCGGAGCGAAGTGAAGGCTGGCGATTGCGCTCGTGAGCCTGCGGTTCATCTCCTCGGGGTACGGGCTGTATCGGTTGTTCGTGCGGAGCCCCGCCTCGACATGTCCGACCGGCACCTTCTGGTAGAACGCTGCGAGAGCTGCAGCGAACGTCGTCGTGGTATCCCCGTGCACCAAGACGCAGTCCGGCTTCTCCTCCGCGAGATAGTCCCGGAGGCCGCTCAGGGTGCGGCTCGAGATGTCGTACAGGTCCTGGTCCGGCGTCATGATGTTGAGATCGTGATGGGACGTGATGCCGAAGATCGCGAGCACCTGGTCCAGCAGTTCGCGGTGTTGCGCCGTCACGCAGATTCGCCAATCGAAGATCTGGGGATGCTCCGCGAGGACCCGGATGACGGGAGCCATCTTGATCGCTTCGGGCCGCGTTCCGAAGACGAGAACGACCTTCACCGTCGACCTGCCCCTCGACCCGGCGAAGGGCTGCCGTGGGGCGCCTTCAGGCTCCCTCGGCTTCGATCGCCGGAGCAAGGTCGGATCCCGTACGCACGGAACGAAGGCGCGGGGCGGGCCTCCGCTACCGTGCGGTCCTCCGATCGGCTCCGGCAGGCTCCGGTGAGCGTCGCGAAACGAGACCGGCAAGTAGGCACGCTCCACCTCGTGGTCGTTTCTGCTCGACGGGCCAGGCGTTCTGGAGTAAGAATGTGCCGGCGGCTCCAACAAGAAGAGGGACTAGGGTAGCCGCCCACGTGCGTCAGGCGCAAGTCATCGTCTCGCGCATTCTTCGCGCGCCACGATCCTCGACCGCGGCGCGCGGTCTGAGTCGGGCGCTTGGGTGAGGTGCGTACTGCGGCCGGGCCGATTGTCTTCGCGGTGGCAGACCGGCCCATTTCGGGTGCGGGATGCAGGATGCTCCGTGTGGGCGGGGAGCAGTGCCGTCCCGAGGGAAGTGCTCGCGAAGGCATCGAGCTTCGCTGGCTCGCCTCGGGAACGCTCGGGGCGGGCCGGAGCGGCGGCCCTCGCTTCCCGTCGTGGCGCCAAGGCCAAGGAAGAGCGCCTGCGGAAATCCGCCGGACGAACCGTCGCGAAATCGAGACTACGAAATCGTAAGGCGCCGGAGGTACGAGTCTCTGCGGCTCGTTTTACGACCCAACGGAGAGAGCGCGCACAATTTCCGCTTCTCCTGGCGCAGGTCTTGCGTCCCGAAGATCTCCCTGATCTCTGTGTCTCCCCAAGTGCGAGGCGACCCATGCAGGACACGGCACGGATCCTCGGCTCGATTCTCCCGGTCGCGCTGCTCACCCTCGTCGGGGGGCTCGTCGGGGGTCTCTGCGAGACGCAGGCCGCCACCTACTACGTGGACGGCGGTTGTCAGTACAGCGGCAACGGCCTCGCGGACCAGTGTGCTTCTGCTGCCGGCCAGCCCGGTGCCAAGAAAGCAGGCACGGAGCTCAATGCCATCCTCAACTCCGCAGCCTGCGGCGACACCGTTGTGATCAAGGGCGCGCACGGTTCCTTCAACGGAATCTACTCGAACCCAGCAGCATCCCATGCCAGTAACTTCGAAAACGGCGCCTTCAACGTTGCAGGCAAGAACTGCACCTCGAGCGCCCCGTTGATCATCGAGGGTGCCGATCGCAACAACAAGCCCCGTTTGTGTCACCACGCGGATTGCAGCTACAGCACCGAGGAGGTGCCAGCCGTCTACATGCACGGCAGCACCGCGTATGTGGTGCTGGACGGGCTCAGGGTGGATGGCGTGACCTACGTTTACGCGGAAGGGCGTGGCACGATTCACGACGTCGAGATTCGATATTGCGAGTTCACGACCGGGATGATCAACGACGGCAACTTCGGCACGCTCTACGTTCTCGGGGCCACCAACGCTTGGATCCATCACAACTACTTCCACGATCTGGTGCTGGGGCCGTCCAGCAGCTTCGAAGTTTTCTACAGGACCTACCGCGATACGAGCCACATTGTCGAGTACAACACTTTTCGGCGTGGCAGTGGCGTCACACCCGATGCTGCCATCTATTTCAAAGAATCGCCCAGGAACAGCCACATTCGGTACAACGACATCGAAGGTGGCATCAGTGTTCACTTTCAGCGAGACTCGCTTGCTCCCACCGGCACGCAAGTCTACGGCAACGTCTTGCATGAGGGGCCTGGCTTCAGCTGTGGTGGCAGCGGCGGTGGCGGGGGCACGATCCGTCCTACGATACAATGGTCGGGGGATATGCCCGATGGCTTTGCGTACAACAACACGTTCGTCGGCACACGAAACGAGGTGTTTGACACCAGGTGCACCAACGGCAATCCTCAACTGTCAGTAACTGCTTACAACAACATCACCGTCGGCTCCATGACGTGTCCCAATGTCAGTGATTGTACGTCGGATAGTGCCGTCGCGTTTGCCATTTGCATGTCACCTAGTTGGGGAAATCGCGCTGCTTACAATCTCAACCACAACATCTACCCCGCAGGCGCACACTTCCAGGGTGGCGGCACGAGTTTCACCTCACTCGCTAGTTGGGCTGCACAGGTCGGAGGCGGGGAGGCGGGTTCGCAGACCGCTGCGTGTTCATTCGTCAGCAACACATGGCCCGGTGACTATCACATCGCGGCAGGTACACCTTGCAAGACCGCTTCCAGCACCGGCGGCGAGGTGGGAGCCTACGGTTGCACCACGTGTCCCAACTACACGGGCTGTGTCGGGCACACCTGCGGGGCGACCGCCCCGACCCCGGTTTGCGGCAACGGCGTCAAGGAGGGGAGCGAGGTCTGCGACGGTAGCGATCTGGGCGGGGCGACCTGCTCCTCTCAGGGCTTCTACTGCGGCACGCTGCAGTGCAACAGCACCTGCACCGGCCTCGTGACCGCGTCGTGCGTCTCGGGCGGCTGCGGGGACGGCCAGATCCAATCGGCCTGCGGCGAGCATTGCGACGGCTCGGCTCTCGGTGGCCAGTCCTGCCAGGGGCTCGGCTTCGAGGGCGGGACCCTGACCTGCTCCTCGGGCTGCGCGTTCGTGACGTCGGCCTGCACTTCGGCTTCGCCGAGCCTCGAATGCGCGAACTGGCAGACGGCGCATCCCGACTGGATCTGGTGCGACGATTTCGAGTACGCCAACGACAGCGCGCTCCTGTCGAGCTACGACGATTCGGGCGTGGCGTACAGCAGCCCGCTTCCGGCCATGGGCGTCTCCTCCGCCGACCGTTACGCCGGCTCGAAGTCCCTCCGCTTCCACTACGTCACCGGAGCAGTGGACGTCGGCTATCTCTGGCGCCACTTCGGAAGGAACCCGGCGGGGTCGAACTACAGCAACGCCACCGACTTCACCGACGTGTACTGGCGCTTCTACATGAAGCTCCAGGCGGGCTGGACGGGGCAGCCGCAGAAGATCACGCGCGGCTCCGGTTTCTACCGCTCGGACCGGTCGCAGACCTTCGTCGCGCACTTCTGGCAGGACCAGAATCCGCAAGGCAACGGAACGTCCCTGGACCCGGTGTCCTGCGTGAGCGGCTCGACACCGGCGTGCAGCGGGTACAACAACCTCAACAACTTCACCTGGCTCGGCGAGCGTGACGGGGCGGATCGCCACTTCTACGACACCGCCAATGCCGGCGTCTGGCGGTGCATGGAGTTTCACGCCAAGCTGAACACGCCGGGGGCGTCGGATGGCGTGCAGGAATACTGGATCGACGGCGCCCTTCAGGCCGGCCGAAACGACCTGAACTTCCGCGGCAGCTATGCGGGTTACGGCATCAACGCCGTCCAAATCGAGGCGTACTGGAATTCGGGCGCCGCCGCCACCGAGGACAAGTACTACGACAACTTCGTCATCAGTCGCCAGAGAATCGGATGCTCGAGCGCGCCCATGGACACGACGCCGCCCGCCGACGTCCAGAACGTGACCCGGACCGACAAGAAATGAGCACCGCGCGTCGCGGCACCGACGGCGCCCCGGGCGTCACGAGGGGGGCCCGCCGTCCCGTGGCCGCCGCCGGCTAGAGCACCTGGCGCATCGCGCCACGTGCGTCCGAACACAGGGGACCCGACCGGAAGTTCGCACACGGCCCATCCGCTGGGACGAGCGATGACGCTCGTCCCGACGCCGAGCGTCCGACGATCGGCGAATGGCGGGCGGACCGTGACGCGCGGCCTCTCGATGGGTTCGCTGTGTCACGGATCTCGGCTCCGTTTCGCGTCGCGGCGTGCTAGAATTCGCGCCGAAGATAGGCGATGGCAACGTCCGCAAGAAAGAACCGATGCAGCCGCGACGCACGATCCTCTTCATCGAACAGAACCTCGACGGAACGACCGGCGGGTCGTACCGTTCACTCCTGCACCTCGTGAGACGTGTGGATAGATCGCTCTACCGACCGGTGGTGGCTTTCTATCGGGACCACGACCTGATGCCGCGATACCGGGCCACGGGCTGTGAGATCCTGCTGCTCCGTTACCCGTCACCGGTGGATCTGCGGCGTGCCTGGAGCGGCTCCGGCTCGACCTGGGGGGTACCCTTGCGCGGGCTGGCCTCCTTCGTCCAGCGTGTAGCGAATCTCTTCCGGATGTCGACCTTCCTCTTGCTCCGGAATCTCTACCTCATCACGAGGAAGAAGATCGATCTCGTCCACCTCAACAACGGCGTCACGGACGGCTCCGAGCTCCTCTTGGCTGCCAAGCTCCTTGGAAGGAAGGTCGTCATCCACCAACGGGGGATCGGACCGGTCCCGCGGTGGAACGCCCGGTTCGCGAGCTGGGCGGACCACATCATCTGCGTGTCCGACTCGGCGAGGCACAACTTGGTCGCCGCCGGCATTCCCCGAGCCAAGTGCACCACCGTCCACAATGGGATCGATCCCGACGAGTTCCTTTCGACAGTCCGGCGCAGCCCCGCGGAGGTGCGCCGGAGCCTCGGACTCGCGGAGGATTGCCCGGTCGTGGGAATGGCGGGGATGATCCGTGCATGGAAGGGCCAGCTCGTGCTCCTGGAGGCGATCCGGCTCCTTCACGCCGAGTACCCCGGCTTACGCTGCGTGATCGCCGGAGGGGTGGCGGATCGCGACGACAAGGACCGCATGTACCTGGAAGGGCTGAGGCGCTTCATCGCCGACAACGGGCTCGAGACGACGGTCCAGATCCTGGACTACCAGCCCAACGTCGCGGAGTTCCTCCAAGTCCTCGACGTCATGGTCCATGCCGCCGTGGACCCCGAGCCGTTCAGCCGCACGGTACTCGAAGGGATGACGTTGGGCAGGGCGCTCGTCGCCACGAGCACTGGCGGTACACCGGAGGCCATCCAGGACGGCGTGTCAGGGATCCTCGTTCCGCCCAACGACTCGGAGGCCATGGCGGCAAAGATCGGCTTCCTGCTGGATCATCCCGAAGAGCGCCGTCGGCTCGGCCTTGGCGCACAGGAGGCGATCCGGCAGAAATTCCTGATCACGGCCAACGTGGCAGCCACCGAGCGCATCTACCGCTCCCTCTTCGAGCGGGGAACCGCACCTCACGCGGCTTCCCGTTAAGGTCGGAACCTTTGTTCGAGCACCGTCCAGAGCCGTAAGAGGCGCCAGGGGAATACCTTGCTTCTCACGCGTCACGCGATACTCGCGCCCTCCACGACGAAGCCGATTTCCGCAGCCTACAGCCCCTCCCGTACGATGATCGCGTTCCTGATCGTCGCCGCGATCTCCCTCTATGGTGCCGGCTTCTACTACAAGGCGCTGGGCTGCGACGGCGGGTGGTACAGCTACCCCGCTTTCGAGCTGGCCGAGCACGGCACTCTCGGCGGGAACCTGAGGACGCCCGCCGAGCAGCTGCAGCACGGCGGGTCCGGCGCCACGTTCGCGTTCCTCACGCAGAACTCGATCCGGGTCCTCTACACGACGATCTGCTTCGAGCTCTTCTCGCCGAACATCTACGCCGTCAAGCTCCTCAGTCTCATCGAGCTCGTCGCTCTGGGATTCATGCTGTACCTCGCGCTGTCCGCGATCGTCCCGAGCGTCGCCTGGCGCCTGTGCGTCCTCGGCCTCTTCCTGACCGATCAGACGGTGTCGCTGACCGCCTCCGCCGACGCTCGCCCCGATATCGCGGTGGCCGCTGTCGCGCTGGCGCTTTTCTGCCTCGTCGATCGGAGACGAGGCGTCGGCTCGACGGCTGTTGCCGTACTGACTTGTTTCCTGTTGCCCCTCGTTCACGTAACCGCTGTCGTACCCTGGCTTGGAGTCATGGCTTACCTGGTCACCCGAGACTATCTCGCGAGGAGTCGGCGTCGCACGGCACTGCTCTTTCCCGCTGCGATGACAATTGCGTTCCTCATCGCGTTCGTCTTCGGCGGACGTCTGTTCGCGCACGTTGCTCCGGCCGCGCAGGGCGCCCAATCCGTTGGCGTGACCGCTGCCGACAAGGTCCGATCGCTGATCTACGCCGGGCCCTCGGTCATGTTCGCCAAGGAGGTTCTCCGTTGGCGTAGCTATTTCTTCACGACCAATGTTGCCTCTCTGGGGGTCCTTTTCGGTGGCGTAGCTCTCGCGATCCCGCGCATCCGCCGAGACTCCGTAGCCGGGGCCTCGCATCTCGGGCTCCTTGCCGCTGTGGTCGTCATGTTCGCATCTCTCCTGCTCCTGGATCCGCACCCTACCGACTTCCACGCCATTCCCGCCACACCATTCTTCTACCTCCTTTTCGCTGCGGGCCTTCCGTCGCTCGGGCAATCCACGAGCAGAATGCGACTTATCGCCATCGGGTTGGCGCTCCTGGCGGGGCTCACATCCCTGGTCTTGGCCGCCAGAATCACGAGGAGTGGCTGGATCTCTGGATACAACATCGTCTCGATAGGTCGACTCCTGGAACGCATGCAAAACGACTCCCCCTCTCGCGCGGTCATCATTGGACCCACCGAGATCTACCCGTTTCTGGACGTCCGGCGTGGCTTCCTGATCGTCGACAATACCAGGGATGGTGGGCAATTCGCCGACATCCGTGCGGTGCTGCCTTCGGTTCAGTTCGTGGTCCTCAATGCGGACTACGAGAAGTACCGGTGGCTCGAGAAGTTCCTGGCGGCCTATCCGGATTACTCGCTGCAGCAGGTCGCGAGCCTCAGGGGGTCAAACGAAGCGATCACCGTCTACCGGTTGCTGCACCCCGCCGCCAGGCACTCCTGACCCGGAGGACCCTGCCCCATCTTCGACGATTCGGCTCCCCCGGAATCTGGACTCCGAACGCCGCTGCCGGTGCCGTCGCTCCGGACCGACGGCCGGCGCGATACGCCTACGCTACGAACGCGCCGATTGGTGTACCATCTCGCCGAACTGGACGAAAGGACGGCAACACGGCGACCGAGCTTCCCGAGGTGAACAGGGGCCAGCGGAGGAGGTCCACAAGGTGGATGCGCCGGTGCTCTTGCGGGCATGAGTCGATCAGCGAGGCCAAACGCCCGTTGGCCCCGAAAGGTGGTGCGCATGACCCGATACAGCGTGGGAGGCAAGAGTGAGTTCGCCTCCATAGAGGTGAGCGCCGACCTGGCGGGTGGCGTCTCGGTCGTCGTTCCGGTCTACAACAGCGAAGCAACGCTGCCACTGCTGATCGCGCGCCTCGAGGGGGTACTGCGCGGCCTGACGCAACACTACGAGGCGATTCTCGTCAACGACGGCAGTCGCGACGGCAGCTGGGAGGCGGTCAAGCGCTTGGCTCAGACTCACGGCTGGGTCCGCGGCTTCAACTTGATGCGCAACTTCGGCCAGCACAACGCGCTCCTGTGCGGCATTCGCGCCGCGCGTTACGCGTTCATCGTGACCATCGACGACGATCTTCAGAATCCGCCGGAGGAGATTCCCAAGCTGCTCGACGAGCTGAACCGGGGGTTCGACGTCGTTTACGGACCACCGGAGAAGGAGCAGCACGGTCTGCTGCGGGATCTGGCCTCCGTGATCACCAAGCTGGTGCTGCAAAAGACGATGGGCGCTGCTACGGCGCGCAAGATCAGCGCCTTTCGCGTTTTTCGCACACGGCTGCGGCAGGCCTTCGCCAATTACCAGAGTCCGTATGTCTCGATCGACGTGCTCCTGACTTGGGGAACGGCGAAGTTCAGTTCGGTGAGCGTGCGCCACGATGCCCGCGCGAGTGGCATCTCCAACTACACTCTCGGCAAGCTCCTGGTCCACGCGCTGAACATGTTCACGGGGTTCAGCACCTGGCCGCTGCGCCTCGCGAGCGTGATCGGCTTCGCGTTCACGTTCTTCGGCGTCGGCGTGCTAGCCTACGTCCTGGGACGCTACCTACTGCAGGGAACAACGGTGGCCGGATTCCCATTTCTGGCCTCTATCATCGCCATTTTCTCCGGCGCCCAGCTATTCGCCCTTGGCCTGATCGGCGAGTACTTGGCGCGACTGCACTCTCGAATGATGGAGCGACCGGTGTACGCGGTTCTTGAAGAGACGTCGCAGGCGGAGTGACGTCCGTGGACGGACCGCCGCTCGAGCCCTGCGAGTCGCTCCCCTGGGACAGCCAGTTCTTCGGCTTTTCCGTCGCGAGGGTACGGTCTCGCGTGCTGGACCCGGTGATCGCCCGGGAGGTCGACGAATGGTGTTGCCGCCGAGGTGTGTCGTGCCTGTATTTCCTCGCGCGCGCAGACGACGGCGTGACAACCCGCACGGCCGAGGACGCGGGTTATCGGCTGGTCGATGTTCGAGTGACCTTGGAGCGTGAGACGACGGACGCCGATCAGGGCCGATTCGAACTGGCGGGGATGCGGCAGGCTCGGCCCGATGATGCTGGTGTCCTGGGCGAAACGGCGCGGGTGAGCTATCGCGACACCCGGTTCCACTACGACCCGAACATCCCGCTCGCCCAGAGCGACGCGCTCTATCAGCGCTGGATCGAGTTGAGCATCGAAGGCTACGCCGACGCCGTTTTCGTCACCGAGGACGAGCGGGGGGCCACGGGCTACGTCTCCTGCCACCTGAACGCCGCCGAACACTGCGGGACGATCGGTCTGGTCGGCGTCGTCGAGCGGGCCCGGGGCCGGAGCGTCGGCCGCCGCCTCGTGGAAGGCGCCTTGGGATGGTTCACGGTGAAGGGGATGCGAGGCGCCTCCGTGGTCACACAGGGGCGCAACGTGGCCGCGCAGCGACTCTACCAGCGTTGCGGCTTCGTCACGCGCAGCGTGGAACTCTACTATCACAAGTGGTATGTGCTGCAGAGGTCCAAACATGAGTAGCTACCGCATACCGTTCAACCGCTCGTCCCTTGTCGGCCGGGAGCAGCAGTACATCACCCAGGCAATGACCATCGGTCAGATCGCCGGAGACCAGCTTTTTTCCAAGCGGTGTCAGGCGTTCCTGGAGCAGGTGCTGGGCGTCCCCAAAGCCCTGCTGACCACCTCTTGCACGCATGCGCTGGAGATGTCCGCATTGCTGCTGAACATCCAGCCACCGGACGAGGTGATCGTTCCTTCCTTCACCTTCGTCTCGACGGTCAACGCCTTCGTGCTGCGCGGGGCTCGGCCGGTGTTCATCGACAGCCGACCGGATACCCTGAACCTCGACGAGCGCAAGCTGGAAGCGTTGATCACGCCGCGGACAAAGGCCATCGTCGTCGTTCACTACGCCGGCGTTGCGTGCGAAATGGATGTGATCCGCGCGATCGCCGATCGAAGGGCGATCCCGGTGGTGGAGGACAACGCACACGGCCTGTTCGCCAATTACAAGGGGCGTCGACTGGGAACGCTGGGGTGCCTCGCGACGCTGAGCTTCCACGAAACGAAGAACTTCACCTGCGGCGAGGGCGGCGCGCTGCTGATCAACGACCGGAGTCTCGTCGATCGGGCCGAGATCATCCGCGAGAAGGGCACGAATCGGAGTCGGTTCTTTCGCAAGCAGGTCGACAAGTACACTTGGGTCGACATCGGATCGAGCTACGTGATGTCCGACGTGCTGGCGGCGTTCCTGTACGGACAACTCGAGGCGTGGGAACAGATCCAGTGCAAGCGTCGCGCCGTGTGGGAGCGTTACCACGCGAATCTCGCCGATTGGGCGCGCAACTGGGGCGTCAGAACGCCGGTCGTGCCGCCGGAATGCGAGCAGAGCTACCACATGTATTACATCCTTCTTCCCTCGCTGGATGCGCGGTGCAGGTTGATCGACCACCTCGGCGAGAGGGGGATCCTGAGCGTATTCCACTTTCTGCCGCTGCACCTGTCGGAAATGGGTCTTCGCTTCGGCGGCCGGCCGGGTGACTGTCCCGTCGCAGAGGACGTCAGCGACCGGCTGCTACGACTCCCGTTCTACAACGAGCTCAGTCAGGCCGACCAGGATTCCGTGATCGAGGCGATCCGTGAGTTCCGCTGCGAGGGGTGAAGGCGAGACCGGGCGGGGGACGACGGAGCTGAACGTCCCGTGTCCGGCGGAGCGATTCGACGGTTTCACAGCCCGCTCGCCGCAGAGGCTCGGCGTTGCAGAAGGGTCGACGTCGCTGGCTTCGGAACTCGGTAGTCGCGGAAGTCCTCCGGGTTCCCAGATTTCCCGGCCTCGGCGGCTTTCACCAAGTTGTACGCCTCTCGGGCGGTCACATAGTGCAGCGTGATCCCGCGGGCGCGGCAGATCTCCTCGAGCGAGCGCAGCATCCCGTCCAGATCGTGATCCAGGATCACATCCTGGCTCTGAATCCCATGAGAGTAGACCTTGACGAAGACCCACTCCGGTCGTCCCTGCACGTGGATGTTCGCGCCGATCCAGCGGAGGATCCGGCCCGGGGTCGGTCTCGCCCACGCTTCGACGGCGGCGTAGTCCAGCCTCCACGTGATCCAGTTGAGACCGATCGGTCCCTCGAAGATCATGAGGCGATCCTCGATCGGCTTGCCGACCGTCACGTCCTCGCCAGTGTCGTAGGACTTGGGCGCGTCCGAATCCGTCGCGTAGTAGATTGAGTTGATCTTGCGTGGCTGTGAGACCGTGCCGATGGTGGAGAAGGTGAAATCCGCGTAGCAGCCGTGCTGAAAGAGTATGTCCAGCTCCCGCCTCACTCCGCACCTGGGCTGGGAGTCGTCCAAGGCCCAGACGCCGTGAATGAAGCCGAACTGAGTGCGAGGGTTCGGCCCGGCCGAGACCAGGGCGTCGTGGTGCTGAAACCAGCGAATCGCGTCGTCCAGCATGGCGGGGAATCTCTGCGAGTCCGAGCGCGGATGGTGCCAGTGCAGCTCGACCTCGCCGTAGCCTTCGGCGGCCGCTAGGCAGAGGCCGGCCAGCACCTGTTCCCGGTGCTCGTCATACGGATAGAACCAGCTGTAGCGAAAACGGTTCCCGTAGGAATCGTGGTGCCGTTCCGCGATGGCACGGAACCTGACGAGCCACCGCTCGCTCCTCGCTTCGGCCTCCTCGTCGCGGCCCGGCTCATAATGATCGACCATGAGGAAGACGACGTGTTTTCTCGCGTCCGCCACTGTCTCCTGACTCGCGAACAGCGAAGCGAGGTAGCTCGGAAACCAGACGGACGCTTTGTAGAACGTGAACGTGTAGACCGCCCGGACGACATAGAGGAAGACCAGGACCGCACCGATCACGGCCGCCATGCGAACCCACTTCTTCCGCCTCTCCGTCCATGCGCGCATGTCAGCTCCTTCCGTCACGGCTCTCGCGGAGTGGGTCCTTCACGGGCAGCTTCCCGATAGGCAGCCGCGAGGTGTCCGCCGATCAAGCTCCATGAATGGCTCGCGACGGCACGACGCCTTCCGCGACGAGCGGCGTCGCGGCGATCGGCTTGCCCGTGGATATGGCGTCCGGCGGCTTCGCGGAGGAGGTGGTAGCTCCTCTGCGGCGCCCCTTCTCGAGGCGGGTACGGGATGAAACGACCGATCCAGGGGACGCCCATCAGCCGACCCGCCTTCGGTCCCTGGGCATCCTCGCTGCCGGCGCGGGACCCGACGGGACTCCCATCAGGTTGACGAGGACCGCATCGTTCCGTACGGTCAGCCGGGTCGCGGAGATCAGCCCGACCAGCGACCACATCACGGGGTAGTAGTTGACCGTGAGGAACGCGCCCGCCACCAGGAAGGCGATCAGCGCCGCTTCCAGTCCTCGGCAGGCTCCCACGAGCGCTCTCGCCTCGAACGGCGGCTCCACACCCCTGTCCCGAAGCTCGCCGTCCTTTCCGATCAACTTTCGCGCGACCGTCGCCGTCGTCAGGAGGCAGCCGACCACGAGCCAAACCCAGATGGCGCTCCCGACCACGCCGCTCTCGGCCAGCAGCGTGAAATAAACGGAATGACAGACCCTTCCCCAGAGCGACGCGTGGCCGGAGCTCGGGTCCTCGTACTCGGGCAGCTGTCTTCCCAGATCTCCGCCACCCACACCCATCACGGGGTGGTCCAGAAAGACTTTCCACGCGATCCCCCACATGTAGAGCCGAGTCTCCCCGGTGTCACCGTACCGGGTCGCCGACTCGATGGTCCCCATCTCGTGGAACCAGGCCGGCGGGACAAGGGGATAGACGACGGCGAGGGCCACGGTGACCAGCAGCAGGGTCGACACCGGGCGACGGCTTCGCAGGATGACGCACAGGAGGACCGCGCACAGGGCGAGGAAGCCGCCTCGCGAGAAGCTGACGACGGCCGCCAGAATGTTCACCATCACGAGAGAGAAGCCCAACAGGCGTTGAAGCCGTGCTCCCGAGGTCATGCCGAGAAAGAACGCAAGGGGGATGACCGTGGCGACGAGCATGCAGAGATCGTTTTCGTCGACGAAGAGGCCCCCGACGCCCACTCCGCCGCGGAAGAGGCCCTGGATCCCCTGGTAGCTACCAACCAGGACGTAGGTCCAGATCGCCGCCCGCAAGCGCTGGACGTTGTGCAGCGCGACCATCATGACGAACGGTCCGGCCACCATCATCTGCAGCATGGCCTGGAACGCGTTGTACGCGTACCTGGGGTTGATCGCGAAAGGGACGTCCACGGCCATGACGAGGAGGAACGCCAGCACGAGCCAGGCTTCACGCGGCAACCTGAGCTTCGGACGGACGAGGATCACGACCGCGCCGATGATGGTTATCCACAACCCCGGCATGAGATACTCGAGGAAGTGGAGGTAGAACTGCGGCTTCCCGTAGTCCAAGATCAAGTACGCGATGACCACCCAGGTGCCGACGCCAAGCGCTCGGGCCGGCGGCGGAACGCTCGGCGCCCGAGGTCGGGGAGCTTCTCTCGGGTCCCGCGGCAGCGTTCTCAAGGGGGCGCACCCTCACCCCGGCGCACGACCCTGCCGAGCAGTTTCGACAGGAGGGTCCGCTCGTCCTTCAGCAGGAACCCGGGAAGCGCGAGGAGGGCCGCGGCGAGAACCGCGAGGAGGACCCCTTTTAGCGCCAGCGAGCCGGCGATGGCGCGCTGCGGCACGATGCCGGCCAGCGCCTGCGCCACGAGGACTCCCGCCACCATTGCCATCAAACGCCGCCACTCGTAGCGGATCGGGTAGAGCCGGTACGCGACGAAGCAACCCGCCGCGACCTGGAAGAAGAGGGCCGCCACCGTCGCCCAGGCCGCCCCCATCATGCCCATTCGGGGGATGAGGAGGAAGTTGAGCCCGATGTTGATGGCCATCGTCCCCGCGTAGATGACCGGCAGCCACACGGTTCTCTTCTTGAGGAGGATACCCACCTGGACCATGGGGTCCAGCGTGAGGAAGACCGTGGCCCAGGCGACGATCGGCACGATGGCCGCCGCGCGCGCGTATTCCGGAGCGGCCATGAGCGCGACGATCTCCCTCGCCGAGATCGAGAGCACCGCGCAGACCGCGAGGAGCGCGCCGGAATAGTAGGTCATGACCCTGGCGTACGTGGCCTGCGCGTTGGGTTCCTTGGCGATCTCGAACGCCTGCGCCTTCCACACCAGGCCGAACGGGGTCCCGACCAGGAACCCTCCGATCATCCCGAGCTTGTACCCCAGAGCGTAGATGCCGACGGTGCCCATGTCGGTGAACACCCTGAGGAAGTAGCGATCCGAGAAGTTCACGGTAAACGCCATGAGCCCGGTGGGGATGAAGGGAAGGCAATACACGAACATCTGCCGGATGAGCGCGAAGTCGGCCCTGAATCCCCCGGCGCGAACGAAGCCGGCCATGAGGACGACGACGAGGAGCACGGCCGAGATCAACGTCGACAGCAGGATCCCGCGGACGCCCATCGCGAGGCCCACGAGGAAGACGACGTTCAGCGTGAGGCTGACCGCGGTGGAGGACAGCGAGTACACCACGTAGGCCACCGGCCGGGCCTCCACCCTGAAGAAGCCGAGCAGGAGCTGGCCGATCTCGTTGGCGAAGACCCCCAGCACCAGCAGCACCACGAGCGGAGCCAGCTCGGTCTTCCCCCCCGAGATCCGGGCGATCCACGGCGACGCTGCCAGCAGGCCGGCCGTGACGGCGCCTCCCATCACGACCACCGTCATGATGGCGTTGGCCTTCACGCGCCGCTGCGCGTCGGCGCCTTCCACGTCAGAGTGGAAGCGGTACACCGCCTGGAGCATCCCGAATCCGATGAAGAACGCGGCGATGAACCCCGTCAGCTCGAGGATCTCGAGTAGGCCGTATTCCTCGGGATTCATGTAGCGGGTGTACACCGGGATCATGAAGAACCCGATGCCCCGCTTGAGGAGCAGGCCACCCCCGTAGACGATGGTCTGCTTGGAGAGCGACTTGAGGTGGTGCCACACGGGTGTACTCGCCCTCTATCGGCCGGAGCGCGCCTCGAGACAGCGACGATAGATCGCGTCGTACGCGTTCACCATGGAGGCGACGCGGAATCGCTGCTCGTAGCGGCGGCGCCCGGCCTTCCCCATCCTGCGCATCGCGTCCCGGTCTACCAGGAGCCGGACGACCTCCTCCGCGACCGTGGCCGGATCCCGCCCTTCGATGAGCTTCCCGGTCACGCCGTCCTCGACCATTTCCGGGACGCCTCCGACGGCCGTCGAGACGATCGGGAGCGACACCGCCATGGCTTCCAGCGCCGCGATCGGCATGCCTTCGAAATTCGAGGTCATCACGAACAGGTCGAAGGCCGCCATGAGCCGCGGCACGTCCTTCCGAACCCCGGTCATGAGGATTTTACCTTCGAGGCCGAGCCGGCCGATCTGCCACCGGACCTCGGGCTCCTTCGACCCCCCCCCGACGATCACCGCCCGAGCGGACGGAATGCGGGCGAGGATGCGAGGCATCGCGGCCACGAGCAGGTCGTGCCCCTTCTGCCACTCGACGCGGGACGCCATTCCGATCACCGGTGTCTCGTCGTCGAAGCCGAGCGAGGCGCGCACGTCCCGCCGATCCGCCTCGCCGGGGACGAAGGGCAGATCGCAGCCGTTGTACACCACTTCGATGCGCGCAGCGGGAATCCCCTCGAAGCGCGCCAGCTCACCCCGTGTGTGGTTGGAGACGGCGCAAAAGGCGTCGGTCAGTCCGCTCATCCACCGCTCCGCGATCATGTAACGGCGTCGGTCGGGATATCGTCTCGAGTGATCGGTGTGGACGAGCACCGGGACCCCGGCCGCGCGCGCCGCCAGCGCCGAGTCGAGCAACGCTGCCGTGTTCTGAGTGTGTACGATATCAGGGCGGTGCTCCCTCAGGAATCGGAAGATCCTCGCGGGACGGAGCCAGTGGTCCGCGCGCCGGCGGACGGGTCGATGGAACACGGGGACGCCGTCGGCTTCGAGTTCCGCGCCGAGAAGACCCTTGACATGGGTGCAGTAGACCGCAACGTCGTAGCGCAACGGATCGAGGCACCGGCACAGATCGGCCACGACCCTTTCCATCCCGCCGACTCCCATGCCGTAGGCGATCTGCACGAGACGTATCCTCCTCCCGTCCATCAGGACACCTCTCTCACCGGTGGCCCCGCTCGCGCCGGCGACGCGGAGCTCGGTGTCCACGAGGGGCGCCGGCGCGATGCATCAGCTCAGCCGTTCCGCCGCGGAAGGGTGGGGTGCCGATCGCAGGATCTCCAGCAGCCGCGCCTCGGACGGGCGGTCCGTGACGTTGTGATTGGCTCCCGCCAGGACCCTGAGATCGAGGTTCTCGGGACCGCCGGCGCCCCGAGCGCTCGAAGGGAAGTGCGTCCGGAAGAGACCGAGGAGACGGTCGTGCTCCGAGAAGACGAACACGGGGCGGCCACCCGCCGAGCGGAAGCCCGCAATCGCGCGCACGAGGGGCATGATGGTCTGTGGGTGAAGCGGCCGCTCGTCGCCGCCGGATCCCGTGCGACCCCGCGAGCCGGTCATCCGCCCCGCGAGCGCCGCGATGACGCGCCCGACGGCGCGGTAGTCCGAGCGAAAGGTGAGGAACCGGATCAAGGAGCCTGGGTCCACGAGCTTGTGGCGCAGGATCTTCACCTCGTCACGAACCGCCTCGTCCGACAGGGCCACCCCTTCGCCCACGCCCAGATGCAGCACGGGGGTTCCGAGCAGGACGACGTGGCGCACCTGGCTCGTCGTCTCGCAAGCGGCTAGGGCCGCGTTGACCGCGCCGCCGCAGAGCCCGAAGAGCACCGTCTCCCGGTGACCGCGACCCGCGAGCCAGTTGAGCGCCGCCGCCGCGCTGGAGACCATGGCGCCTTCGTTGATCTCGCGGTAGTAATCGACGACCGGACGCCCCTGGTTGCCTTGGTCGTCGCCCTCGCTCTCTCCGATGCTCCGGGCGTCGAGCCGCAGGACGTGGTGCCCCTCCGCCGCCAAGGCGGCGGCAAGCCTCGCGTAAAGACCGTGGGGACCCGATCGATCATTCGGCCCCGGGTTCAGGAACAGGAAGGCCGTCCCGTCGCCACGCAACGAATGCCAGGTCGCGACCAGTCGGCCGCTGCCGGTCGCTATGGAGGCGACCCTCGACCCTCCGCCGCTCGCGTCGTCCAGCGGGAACGGTCCCGACCATTTCACCGCCTGGACATCGTCCAATCTCGCCTCGACCGCGCGGAACAGCTCGGAGGGGTGTGGGCCGAGGATCGGACGTTCGCTCCAGAAGGTGGGGATTCCCCGCGGGACTCCTGCCTCCTGCCCGGCCGGCCGGCTGATCCAGAGCGCCGACAGCGCAGCGATCCGCTGCTGGACGCCGGCCTGCTCGAGCCGTTCCAGCGATTCCAGGAAGCCCCTCGAGAGGTGGAACCCGTTGCAGCTCACGTTCGTGCCCGAGCGCACCCGCTCGAGGAGCTGCTTCCGGTTGACAATCACCTTCTTTTGGACGGCGAACTGATTCGCCAGGTTCTTCCGGAGCATGTCGTCGATGTAGGTCGGGATGGAGTCCACGGGCTCCACGGCCACGATCGGCCCGACGACGCCGGCCGTCGCGGCGGCATGGTGCGCGGCCACCGTGGCGCCCAGGCGGAAACCCACGAGCGACGGCGCCACTCCCGACCACGAGCGGGTGCGCTCCACGACGGCCGCGAGGTCCTCCAGCCTGGAGCCGACGTCGGTCGCCTCGAAGGGGCCGTCGCTCTCGCCCTGCCCTCGGAAGTCGAAACGGACGACCGGATGCCCCACGCGCGCAAGTGAGCGCGCGAGATTGACCATCGTCCGCTGGGACCAGGTCCGCTCTTCGCCATCCGCCGGAACGACCACCACCGGCCTCTTCCTTCCCCCGCCCTCCGGAGTGTACTGGCGCACGTACACGGAGCAGCCGTCCGGCATCGCCAGGTACCCCGAGATCTCGTCCACGCCGGGTGCCCGCATCATGGGCTCACGGGCGCGGGCGGTGAGAGGAACGCACGCCCGCGCTCACCGCAGCACGCTCCGCTCCACGGGAGCCACGGGCGCAACAGCCTTGAGCGCGTCCTCGAGCACCGGCCTCAGCGCCTGCGCCATGCGGTCGTAGATCTTCTCGTTGCCATGCAGCCCGTCGCTCGACCCCGCGGCGGGAAGCGCGCCGTCCGGATCGGCGACCGCCGAGTAGTAGTCCACGACGCGATAACCCCCGCTCCTCGCGACCTGCCGCATCGCGTCGTTGATCTTCCGGATCTGGTCGTTGGTCCCGGGCTGCTGCTTCTCGAGCGCGGCGCTGATGGGGGTGGTGGTCGCGAGAATCGGCTCGACCCCGTGGATCCTCGCCAGCTCCGCCATGCTCGCGTAACTGTCGATCACGGCCCGGGCGGGCATCCCGTAGGTGGCGTTCACGGCGCATCCCTCGATGACGACGGCTCTCGGGTGAAGATCCAAGACGTCCTGCCGGAACCGGAGCAGGTACTGCGGAACGGCCTGGCCGCCGACCCCCCGGTTCGCGATCCGAAGTCCCGGGAACCACCGCTTCAGGTCCCCCCAGTCCTGAGTGTGGGAGGCGCCGAGGAACACCGCGTCGAGGCGATGCCCGGACACCGCCAGCTCCGCGTCTGCCGCCGAGTGCTCGGCGATGCCCCCGAAGTCCTGATAGAGAGCTTTGTAGCTCTTGAATCCCTGGCGCCACCCCAACGCCTTCCAAGCGAGCAGCGCGCCCCCGCACGCGCCCGCGACGAGCAGCGCGGTGAGAATCACGACGAGCCGTTGCATGGTCTCACCTCTTCTTCTTCTTCTTCTTCTTCTTCTTCTTCTGCGGTGCCGGAGCACCCGGCTCAGTCGGCCGGTCGTCCCAGGTCCGCGAACGGAAGGGCCCGTGGCCCTCCGAGACTCTCGATCACTCGCGACACGGGGCCGAACGGGAACTCGCGGAGAAGCCCCCCCACCCGTTCCGCGGTCCGCGCCAGGTTCACCCGATGCCGGAGGTTCCTGATGAGGCCGGCCGCCACGGTCGGCTGGTCCGGGTCCAACTCCCAGGGATGCACGTAAACCACCGCGGGCCTCTTCTTCCGCAGGTTGATCCGTCGGATGGCTGCCCGGGTCCAGGACAGCGGGTAGAGGCGCAGGTACCCCCCGCCCGCGCAGGGCAGGGTCACGCCGAAGATCCGCACGGTGGACGGCGGGAGTTCCACGAAGTCCGGGCGGCCACGGAGAGGCCGGTACGGACCGGGTGGGGCACCCGCGATCCCGTAGCGATCGTGGCGGATCGGGTAGACGCTGCTGTCGATCGTGATCCCCTCCTCGGCCATGACGTCGAGAGCCCAGAGGCTGCGCCGAGTCACCGAGAAGCTGGGCGCGCGATAGAGCACGCAGGCCTTGCCCGTCGCGTCCTGGATCGCCTGGCGGGCCCGCTTCAGGTCCCTGCGGAACGCGTCGGGCGACATGTCGTAGACGAGACGGTGCTCGTCGCTGTGGCAGCCGATCTCGTGGCCCGCGTCCGAGATGGTGCGGACCAGGTCCGGCCGCTCGCGGGCCAGCCAACCGAGAACGTAGAACGTCCCGTGGACCTCGGCGACGGCGGCGAGACGGAGAAGCGTCCGAAGCCCCGCTTCCAGGCGCAGCGGAGCCTTCCCCCAGGCTTCGCGAGGGAACACGCTGTCGAACGCGGAGACCTGAAAGTAGTCCTCCACGTCGACGCTGAAGGCGTTGAGCATCTCGCCGGCCACGCAACTACTCCCGGGCGCCCGCGAGACGCGAGGTCGCGATCGGCCCCCCGGGGTCGGGGCGCCGGCGAATCAGCGCGCCGACGGAGTCCACGTGACGATCCGGTCCCCGCGCACGTAGCGAGCCCACGCGACGAGAATGGCCAGATTGACCTCGACGAAGTAACGCAGCGCGCGCGCGAAGGGGAGCCACGCGAGTCTCGGAAACGACGCTACGAGCCCGGCGGCCAGGTAGCCCGCCGCCTGGAGCGCGAAGGCCACGGCGAAGAACGCCGAGCGGGGGCCAAGGACGCCGCTCGCGGCCAGCGTTGCCAGCATCGCGAACGGCACGACCCAGCGCACGAGCTTGTGCGAGACAAGCTGCCACGAAAACAACCCGAATCGGAACGGGTTGAGGAGCCCACGCTCCGCGAAGAGCACGGTGAGCCCCCTCACGACCGTCCGTACCTTGCGTCCGAACTCGGACGTCCTCGCCCCCACGTCCCGGTAGTAACCGACGGCCGCCTCGTCCACCACCGCGCGGTAGCCGAGGCGCGCGGCGACGAGGGCGATACGGAAATCGCTTGCGAGACGGTCGGAGAAGCCGGCGCAAACCTCCCGACGCGCGGCGAAGAACGAGCCGCTGAGGCCGACGATCGACCCCACCCGCGACTCGAGCCGCCGGAGCGACATCTCGTATCCCACGTACCCTCTCTCGCCTCCCACAGGTCCCCGCGCGGGATCCAGCAGACGGTCCTCCGAGCTGACGCAGCCCACCGACGGATCGGCGAAGCTCCGAACGATCGCGGCGATCCCACCCCGGTCCAGGAGCGTGCCGACGTCCGTGAACACGAGAACCTCTCCGCGGGACGCGGCGATCGCCGCCTTCTGAGCCCGCTCCTTCCCGCCGCGAATCTCCTGGCGCACGAGGCGAACGCCCCGCGCGGCGAACTGGTCTTCCACGAGGCGCCCGGTCCCATCGCCGGAGCCGTCGTCGGCCACCACGATCTCGAGGCGGTCCGGCGGATACTCCTGGGACAGCAGGTTCTCCAGCTTCGCGCCGATCTGGCCCACGGCGTCATGGGCCGTCACGATGACCGAAACCCGGGGGCGAACGTCGGAGCGCGCGACGGGGCGTGGCCAGCTCGCGGCGAGAACGCGCAGCAGGGCCGCGTAGCCGACGTACGCGTACGCGATCCAGCCCACGGAGATCCAGAACAACCACCTCACGGCTCGGGCCCCCCATCCCGCCCTCATCGCGACGGGTACGGGCTAGACGGTTTCCTCCCGCTTCTCCTTCATCCCGTCGCGTTCGGAGGCGTACCGATGCCTCTCGAGCCAGTTCATCAGGTCGGACCTCTTGTAACGCAGCGCGGCGGTCTTCCCCTCGCCCAGGCGGTACGCCGGGATGCTCTCCGTCGCCGTCAGCTCCCACAACTTGGTTCTCCCTATCTTCAAGAGGCCTCGAGCCTCCCGACTTGTCAGGATCTCCTCGTCCCAGTGCCTGAGGTCCTTCATCGGTATCCTCGATTCCATCCCAACGCGGGATCAGGAGGCGCGGTCGCGCGCGGTGTCGCCGGGCGACTCCGAAGGGTCCGGGCCGCGCGCCTTCGCGCCCGCCTTCCCGCGTGCCGCCGTCCAGGCCCGCAAGAGCCCGACGGCAGTCGCCGACGGATCGTGGCGAAGCTTGGGACCCGACGCGAGGAGATTCCCGCGCACGACGGTCCTGTCCGGTTCCGAGCGCTCTGGCCACGAGAGCGGGAACGCTCCCTCGGTCAGGTAGCGGAGCCGCGTCGCCTCGTCGATGACGCCCTCGTGAACGAGGACCGCGTCGATCAACCGCCCCCCCGCGACGTCCTCGATGATCGCCGCCTGGTTCGTGAGGTCGAGGCCGGATCCTTCGCCGCGCTCGCTGACCAGGTTCGCAACCAGCACGGTGACCGCCTTCGTCGCCCGCGCCGCCGCCGCCACGCGCGCGAGCAGGAGGTTGGGAAGGAGGCTGGTGTAGAGGCTGCCCGGACCCAGAACCACCAGGTCCGCGCCGAGGAGGGCCTCGACGACACCCGGCGTCGGCAGGGCGTCGTGCGGCCGGAGCCGGATGGCCCGTACTCTCTTGCCGCTGGATCCGATCGCCGACTCGCCGATCGCCCTGGAGCCGTCCGCGAACTCCGCCTCCAGGACGACGTCCTGGAGGGTGACGGGGAGGATCCGTCCGGCGGTGCGCAGCACGCGGCTGGACACCTCGACCGCGTTCAGGAAGCTGCCAGTCATCTCGGCGAGCGCCGCGAGGATCAGGTTCCCGACGGTGTGCCCCCCGATGTCCTCGGTCCCGTCGTACCGGTGTTGGAACAGCCCGGCCAGAAGGTCCTCGTCGCACGAGAGGGCGACGAGGCAGTTGCGGAGATCGCCCGGCGGGGGAAGGCCGCGGCTCCGTCGCAGCCGACCCGAGCTGCCGCCGTCGTCGGTCATGGCCACCACGGCGGTCAGGTCCGACATCAGGCCGCTCTGCACGAACGGGCGGAGGCCCCGTAGCACCGCCGGCAACCCGGTGCCGCCGCCGAGGGCGACCACTCTCCGAGGCCCCTCCTCGCGGGCCCCCCGTTCCCGGCGTCGCTGCCCGCTCATGGCTTCTTCCCTTCGCCATCCCGGTTGTAGTAGGTGTGGTAGTACCGGCCGTAATGATGGCCGCGATCCGCCAGATTGGCCGTCACGTCATTGAGAACCACGCCGAGGATTCGGGTGGACGTGACGGTCGAGGCCGCCTGGGCGAACACCAGTTTCGGCGTCCGCCCGGAACGAACGACGAGCAGGACCCCGTCGGCGTATCGGGCCACGACGTCCGCGTCGGTGAACGGGACGATCGGCGGCGTGTCGATGATGACCCGCCGGTAGCGCTTCCGCAGCGCCGCGACGATCGTGCGGCAAGCGTCCGACGCCAGCAGTTCGACGGGGTCCTCCGGAGGGTGGCCCGCGGGCAGCATCTCGAGTGTCGTGTCCTTGAAGCGCATCACGGTATGTTCCAAGTCCGCGCGGCCCGACAGGAGGTCCGAGAGGCCCAAGCTCGGCGGAGGGCTCACCCATTTCTCCTGGGTCGGACGCCTCAGGTCGGCGTCCACGATGAGGGTCTCGGTATTCCTGTCCGAGGCGAATGCCAGCGCGAGGTTGAGCGCCACCAGCGACTTTCCCTCCTGCGGCGTCGAGCTGGTCACCACGATGACCTGCGCGGCGCCGTCCGGATCGTTCTCGAGAAGGGTCTTGAGCCGGCGGAACTTCTCCGCGGCGATCGAACGGGAGGCGCCGCGGACGACGATCTCGGGGCTTTCGATCAGTTGCCTCGCGATGATCCGCGAGAGCGGCACGCCCTCGGCGACCTTCATCGGGCGGCTCGGAGACTCCGCGCCTTCACCGGCGGGGGCCGGCCTCGGGGGGGGCGTCCTGAAAGAGAACTTCATCGCGACCCGTCACCAGCCCGGGCCGAAAAGGCCCATCGTGAGCGCCAGCACCGCCACCGCGGCGACGGAGGTGACGACGTTCCGGATCCTCCGGTTCCAGGCCGCGCGCAGGACATCCCGGGTGACCAGCCTGGGAATGGCCACCAGCACCGGAACATCCGCGACGCTCCGCAGGCCCGCCTCGGAAGAGACCACCGGAGCCAGAAAGGCGTGGAGGACGATCGGCCCGACGAACAAGGCGAGCCCCGCGAGGAGACCGGCAGCGTACACCAGGAAGGGCAATGGACGTACCGGGAGCGCAGGGGGCGCCGCCCGCTCGATCACCTCGAATCGCTCTCCCTTCTGCGTCGACTCGATCTTCTGCGAGCCCTTGGCCTCCTCGAGCTTCGTCTGGTAGTCCTTGTAGCGTTCCCGCAAGACGTCGAGACCCTTGGAAAGGTCCGCCAGTTGCTGCTCGACGCGCGGCGTGGCTTCGATCCTGCGCTTGTACGTCTCGATCTCATCCCGAAGGCGACCCTGATCGGCCTCGAGCCTCGCCACTTCTCGCTCCGCCGCCTGGATCTGGAGCCCGATCGGCGTCGCGAATCTCGTGCCCGTCCCGTCCCCAGACCCGGCGGCGGGGGAGCGGGCCGCTCCCGCGCCTCCCGCGATGAAGTCCTCCAGCTCGCGCTTCTTGGCCTTGACGTCCGGATGGTCGTCGCGGTATCGAGCGCGGAGCGCTTCGTATTCCCGCTTGAGCTGGGACAAACGGGCGGTGTACGGATCCAGGATCGCTCCGCCGCCGACATCCGAGGTCGCGGCGATCGCGGATTGCGCCTCCTGGGACTTCAGCGTCTGCAGCCGATCCCTGGCCAGTCCGAGGTCCCGGATCAGCGCCGACAGGTCCTGCTGTCGCCCCTGGAGGAGCTGAACGTTGGCCTCGAAGTGAGCCTGCGTGTCGTAGGGGTGCTGCTCTTTGAACTTCGCGACCGCGAGTTCCTGAATCTTCAACTGGTCGAGAACGTCGTTGGCCAGCGATTCAAGCGTTCGCGTGGTCCCCTCCGCCTGCGCCGCGCGGAAGGTCACATTGCGCTCGATATAGAAATCCGCGAGGGTGTTGACCACCCGCGCCGCCCTGTCGGGCGTCCTGTCCCGGTAGGTCAGCCGGAATACCCCTCCCGACCGGCCGCCCGCCCGCTCGTTCTCCATGACCGTGACCTCGATCCGCGATCGCATGGACCGGATCGTGCGCTCCATTTCCTCGGCGTCTGCGACGGTCCCCATCGTCCCCTGGACGAGCTTCGTGAGGTACGGCCGGCTCAGCACCGCCTCCCGCAGAGAGGCCAAACGCATCGACATGTCGTCGGTCACGGTGCTCTTCACGAATTCCTGAGGAATCTGCTGGGGCGCCACGAAGATCGTGGTGCTCGCCTCGTAAGTCTTCGGGAGGTAGTGCAAAGCGGTCACCGCCCCCGCTAGACCCAGCGAGACGCCCGCGATGACGACCCACCACGAGAGGAGGACCCGGTCGGCGAGCTCCAGGAGCACGGCGTTGGTGGCGACGGGCATCAGTGCGCCCTCCCCGCGACATCCTCCGAACCCCGTGGGTACCAGGTGAGTCCGACCGTCATGCTGGTGAACGAGCCGTTCGATTCCGCCAGATCGCCTCCGGACTGTTTCACGTAGTCTCCCCCGAAGCGGAGCCCGATGATCGCTTTCGGGAGCCACTCGAAGGTCCCCCCGCCTCCGAGGCTCGTGAGCGCGGGCGCGGCGGCCGCGTTCGGCTCGCGCCGCGCCCAGCGTGTCGAGGCCTGCCACCTCCACCGCCGTTCCTCGCCTCCTCCGGCGGAGAGGCTGAGCGTGTTGTCCGTCGAGGTTCCCCGGAGTGCCCCGCCGGACGATGGACCGCGGTCCACCGAGAGCGCCAGGTAGGAACGGCGAAAGGTCCCGTGCATCGTCACCCCCCCCTGCACTCCTCCCGAAACTCCTCCGCCGGCGGAGGCGACGGCGTCGGGAGCCTCCAGGGTTCGGCGGAACCCGCCGAGCCGCACGGCAAGGGAGACGCGGCGAGACAGGGTTCGATCGACGTCCAACCCCAGCATGTGGACGTTTTCGTTGCCGCTCGCTGCGAGCTCGAATCGCCGGAACCGATATTCCAGTCCGGCGTGGACGTCGCGGGAGATCACTCGCGAAGGGGAGACGCTGAACTCGTACTCGTTCCGGTCCTCGAGCTCCCCCGACGGCGCCGCCTCGCCGAGGCCGGAGATGCGAGTGTACGCCATCCGGGCGCCCCGCAAGCCGCTGGCCCACTGCCAGCGCGCCCCTGCCTGCTTTCGCCAGGAGAATTCGCCAGTGTAGTAGTCCCGGTTCGTTCGGGAAGCGAGGAAGTAGTCGGAGGATCCGAGGCCGCCGGTCACGCCCTGAACCTGCGTCCTCTCGTACCCGAGACCGAAGCCGAGCGCGGAGCCGCGACCCGGCTCGGTCGTCGCCAGCAAGCGGAGCCGGTGTTCCGCGTGGTCGAGGACGGAGAGGTCGCGGTACTTCTCGTACGAGGGTCGGTAGCCGAGTTCCAGCGAGCCCCGCTCCCCCACTCTTCGGAGCGGGAGATCGACGGCGAGCCGACTTGTCCAGTCGGAGACGGGGCCCTCGGTGCCCGCCACGTAGAGCACGTTGTCCGAGCGCGTTTCCTCGAGCATCACGGCAGGATGGAACGACGTGACGGCCGCGTGGCACGGCTCGACGGCGAGCCCGAGCAGAAGGAGCACCGTCGGCGGGAGCTTTCGCGTGGCCGTCACTCTCATCGGGAGACCTCGCGTCGCGGCTCGGCCAGGGGATCCCCCGTCGAGGTCAGTCGACGAGGACCGTGTCGCCGGGCTTCAGGAACACGTTCGACTGGGCAGGGTCGCCGGCGAGGAGTTTCTTGTAGTCGATCCGGATCCTGCGCTCGCCCCCCCCCTCCTCCCGGAGGATCGTGATTTCCTTCTTCGAATACTGGGTAATTCCCCCCGCGGAAGCGATCACCTGGAGGATACGGGCCGGGCGGAACAGGTTGATCGGCCCCTGGCGGGTCACCTCGCCGAGGACATAGACCCGGAAACTGTTGATCTCCTCGACGCTGACGGTGACGTTCGGCTCGCGGATGTAGTTCGAGAGGCGGCGGGTGATCTCCTGTCGGACCTGCTCCGGGGTGAGCCCCTCGACCTTGATGTCGTTCACGAGCGGCACGGTGATCTTCCCGTCCGGCCGGACGCGGGCTCGAAGGTCGAGGGCGGTCTCCCCCCAGACCGATACGCGAAGCACGTCCTCGATCCCGATCCCGTAGTCCAGCCTGTCGTCGGTCGGAGGGGGCTCGGCGGGAGACTGCGCGATGGCGATCGTCGCAATGAACCAGATATACATGCCGATCGCCGAGAGCTTCATCTCTCCGCCCCCCGGGCTACTCGAATTCCGGAAAGCCCACAGCGCCAGTCGCCCAGTACTCTGGATACAAAGCTATAGAGTAGACGGAACCGAGTCAAGGAGCAAATCCGAACAAACCCGGCAAGGCGCGGGCACCTGTCTGAAGGGCGAACAATCCTCTACGCCTCCGACTGTTGGACTGCGGAAAATGGCGCTTCCCAAGTATTTCGACATTTCTTAATTAAATAAATTAGACAAATAGAATCTCTTTATCCGAGTTGCCTCCAAATTGTTGCTACTTCTCATTGACAGGACCCGATGTGCTCCGTACCCTTTGCACAGTCTCCAGCGATGAGACGAAAAACAAATTCGGGGTGCGGGATCGTTGGGGGGGCTGCACTCGGAGGCACAATGATCGCCCGCAACGAATTCAGCTCTCCATCCGACGAGCCGGCCCAACCGCGAAGGGGTCTGTGGTTGCGAACATGACACTCCTTCGCCTCACGCGGCCGCGTCAGATCGTCTCCTTCGCCCTCGAAGGGGGGCTGACCTTCGTCGTTCTGTACGCGCTCGCCGCCGCGACGACGGCGGTGGTGCGCGGGCTGAACTGGCCCATTCCGGCCTCGCAGATCGCTGCACTCAGTCTGCTCTTCGTCGCCTGCGTCGCGATCACGCGAGGTACCCGAGCCGGCGACGAGAGCAACCTCCGCCGCGAGGTCGCGTTGGCGTCGATCGTTTCGCTGTCGCTGGGGCTTGTCGCGTTCATGCTCGACTGGGCGTACCGCGGGACCCCGCAAGCCGTCACAGGGTTCCTCATGCTGGAGGGAGCCATCGCGGTCCCGGCGGTGGTGGCCTGCTGGCGATGGACCGCGGCAAGGCTCAACGTCCTCGACGGGTGGCGCGAGCGGGTCCTCGTCCTCGGCACGGGCGACAGTGCGCGGCGCCTATGCCATTGGATCTCGCACCACCTCGCCGCCGACTACGTGGTCGTGGGGTTTGCCGACGAAACCGACACGCGCGTCGGCCAGGTGCTCTCCATGGGCGTGAGGATCCAGACGAACTACGACGCGCTGACCCGCTACTGCCCGCATCACGCCGACCGGATCCTCGTCGCCCTCGACGAGAAGCGGGGAAAGCTTCCCCTCGAGCCGCTGATGGAGCTGCGCCTCGCCGGGCTCGAGATCGAGGACGTCACGTCGTTCATCGAGCGGACCAGCGGTAAGCTGGCCGTCGAGACGATGCTCCCGTCGTGGCTGATCTTCTCCGACGGGTTCAAGATCTCCCCGTTGCGCCTCGCCGGCAAGCGTCTTCTCGACGTGGTTTTCTCGCTGTTCCTGCTCGTCGTGAGCCTGCCCGTCGCCCTCCTGATGGCGATCCTGATCCGGCTGGACAGCCGCGGTCCGGTGCTCTACCGGCAGCGCCGGATGGGGAGTGGCGGACGGGAGTTCGTGCTCCTCAAGTTCCGGTCGATGGTCCAGGATGCCGAGGGGCGAAGCGGGCCGACCTGGGCTCGCGCCCACGACCCCCGGGTCACCCGGGTGGGACGGATCCTCCGGAAGCTCAGGATCGACGAGACCCCGCAACTGCTCAACGTCCTCCGGGGCGAGATGAGCTTCGTGGGGCCGCGTCCGGAGCGGAAACACTTCGTCGAGCAGCTCGAGCGCCGGATACCCTACTATCGCCTGCGGATGGCGGTGCGGCCCGGGATCACCGGTTGGGCGCAGGTTCAGTACCAGTACGCCGCGTCCGAGGAAGATGCTCTGGAAAAGCTGAAGTACGACCTGTACTACATCAAGAACTGCAACGCGCTGTTCGACCTGTGGATCGCCCTAAAGACCGTCAAAGTCGTGCTCCTGGGCGTCGGCGCGCGCTGACGCGCTTCGGCGCTCCTCACTCCGCCCTGATCGGTCCCTTCGGAGCGCTGTAGACTGCCCTGGCGACCGCGGGGGGGGGCGCGTCGCAACGCGGGGGAGGTCGATCCCTTGCACGAGGTCGAGTTCGGCTGGCTCGAGGGCAATGCCCGCGTGCGGTCCGACGACGCGGCCTTCGCCACCCTCGTCAGGCGACTCTGGGACGCGGTGCCGGCTCCCGGCGGTCCGCTCCGGGAGTACGAAGTGGCGCTCGACTCGCCACACGCCGCTACGTTCAGGGGTCCCGGCGGCTCGCGGCCGCTCGACCGGCGCCATCCCGTCTTCCACGCCTACAACCTGCTCATGCGGGACCTCCTGGGCTCGGTGGGCGGCCACTTCGTGTTCCACGCGTCCGCGCTCGGAAGCGGCGGACGGGCGCTCCTCATCGCCGGGCCGTCGAACTTCGGGAAGACGACGCTCGCGGTCCACCTCGCGCTGAAGGGATACTCCCTGCTCGCAGACGATCTCACGGTGGTGGAGCGCGAGACGGGACGCCTGATCCCGCTGCCGCGGTCGATGAATCTCCGACCGGGATCCCGGACCCCGCTCAACCCCGCGCAGCTCGAGACGGTCACGAGGACCGCGCGCGCCGCCGACGGCGACAGGTGGGCCGTGGCCCCCGGCACACTCCGCCCGCCGGGGGGCGCCCCCGCTCGCGTCGCAGGCGTGATCCTTCTCCGCTCGGAGGGGGAGGGAATCTCGATACGGAGGTTTCGCTCCCACGAGATCTGGCTCCTGGAGGGACACGAGCACGCGGTCGACGAGATACGGGGGCTTCCCGGCGTGAGGCGGGTCCTCGTCGAGACCAGTTCGCCGGAGGTGTTGCGGGTCGACACGGAGGACTCCGCGCACCTCGCGCTCTGGCTCCGCGAGCGTCGGGACGACGTCGTCGCCGCGATCAAGCTGCCGGAGCGGCCGCCCGACTTTTCCGGACGCTCGAAGGTGGTTCCGGTCGGACCGTTCCAGGCCGCGCTCGAACTCGCGCAGGAGATGCTCAATCGGCAGGACGGAAGTGCCCTCGAGAGAGAGTTCCGGGGCCGCGAAACCCACCTGGTCGCGGAGATCGCCGGACTCCTCGAGGAGGCGCGGTGCCTCGCGCTCTGGCCCGGTCGCCCCGAGGAGGCCCTCGAGTTCCTGTGCGGCGTCCTGGACGGACCCGGCGCCTGAAACCGACGCGGAGGGAAGGAACCATGGTGCCCGAAGACGCCCCACCCCGACCCATCGGAACCCACCATGAAAAGGACCTCTCGGGCGAGTGCCTCTCTTACGACCACGCCGGCGACCAGGCAAACGTCCTGAACGGGTTGGCCCGGGAGATCTACCTGCTCTGCGACGGAACTCGAACGACGGGCGCGATCGCGCGGCTTCTCCCGGAGCGGTTCGACGTGGACGAGGCGGCTGCCCGTCGCGATGTCGCGGCCGCGGTCGGCGAGCTGGTGGAAGAGGGGCTTCTGACAGTCTAGGCGCTGATCGACTCGTTCCGGCCCGCCTCGTTCAGCAGGCGGAGGACCTCCAGCCGGAAATGTTCCAGTTGAAGCGGCTTGATCAGGCAGAGGTCCGCTCCCGCGTCGTACATGCGCCGGATGACGTCCTGCTCGGGGAACGCGGTGATCGCGAGGATCTTGATGGTCTTCGTCTCGGGATTCTGGCGGATCGAGCGGCAAAGCGACAAGCCGTCGACACGCGGCATTCTGACGTCCATCACGATCAGGTCCGGGCGAAGGCTCCCGATCTTGATTCCCGCGTCGTACCCGTCCACGGCCTCTTCGATTCTAAGCCCCGGCTCAAGTTCTCCCAGGACACGGCGCACGATCTCGCGGATGTCCGCTTCGTCGTCGACCACGAGGACCGTGCGACTCTTCTGGGCCCCCTTGAAGAACGCCTCGTCGATCGGGATGTCGAACTTCTGGAGAAAGGCCCGGAAATCGTCCATCGCGACCCGGTAATGTCCCCCAGGAGTGGAGAAGGCACGAAGCTTCCCGGACTTTATCCACTTCAGCACGCCGTCGTTGGTCACGGCGCAGTAACGGGCGACCTCGGAGGTCGTGAAGAAGCGTCGGCCGTTTTCGGTTTCGCTGCCCATGGCGCGTTCCTCGCTTGCGTGTTTCCGCCTTATCGGCTCTTTCGTGACAGAATATAAAGATGCCGTATTGAATATGCAACTTGAGCAATATTAGTGTGCATATGCGTGTTCTTGCATCGGTGAAATCCGTTGACGGAGGCCAAGGCGGATGGTAGTATCCGCGGTTGTTTCGCGGAGCGGCTCTCTGCCCGCCGGATCGACCGGAACGGACCGTAGCTCAGCTGGATAGAGCGACTGGCTACGAACCAGTAGGTCGGGGGTTCGAATCCCTCCGGTCCGACCAGGTCGGTAGGGGGGTTGTGTCGGCCGTTCCGGGGGCGGGGCCCGGGGGACGGGATGCACGAGCGGTTCATGGAGATCGCGCTCGAGGAAGCCGCTCGAGCGCGTCGTGACGGCGAGGTACCCGTCGGGGCGGTCGTGGTCCTGTCCGACGCGGTGATCGGGACCGGCCACAACGCGGTGGCGGCCCTCACCGACCCCTCGGCGCACGCCGAGGTCCTGGCGATGCGAGTCGCGGCCTCGCACCTCGAGAACTACCGCCTTATCGGGGCAACGCTGTACTGCACCGTCGAGCCCTGTCTGATGTGTCTCGGCACGGCGATGCACGCGAGGATCGCCCGAGTGGTCTACGGCGCGCCCGATCTCAAGGTGGGAGGCATCGGCCGCTTGGCGGCGCTCAGGGCCGCCGGAGCCGATTTCAACCACCGCTTCGAGTCGATCGGCGGTGTGTTGGCCGACCGCGCGGCGGAGCTTCTCCTCGACTTCTTTCACGAGAAGCGCGCCGCGACGAAGATGCAGGGAGTGATGACCGCATTGGGAGGATCCGGAGAGGTACCGAAGTGGTCGTAACGGGGGCGCCTCGAAAGCGCTTTGTCTCCGTGAGGAGGCACGTGGGTTCGAATCCCACCCTCTCCGCCAGCGCGGCACGAATCGGGGGTGCGCGGCCGGCATGGCCGCACAGACCACATTAGGCGACTCTCGACGTTCGGAACGGCCGCGGAGAGATGACCGAGTGGCTGAAGGTGCACGCTTGGAAAGCGTGTGTACGGGTAACCGTACCGTGGGTTCGAATCCCACTCTCTCCGCCAAGACCAAGGCGTCCGGTCCCCCGCATCGTGCGGCGCCGGACCCGAATTTGCGGGGCCCGAGCCCTGTGCACTGCGGTTCCGTGAACCCCGCCAGGCCCGGAAGGGAGCAACGGTAAGCGGTCCGCCGCAGGTGCCGCAGGTCTACTTGGGCCCCATCAGAGGAGTCGGGGGCCCGAGGGCGGGAGTTCGTGGGCGGGTGCGGACGCGGTCGCGCCCGGCCCGGGACTTCCGGCCCTCGGCTTTCGGCGCTCGGCCGCCGATGGGGTCGGGCGGGGCGGGGACGCGGTGACGTATCAGGTTCTGGCGCGAAAATGGCGGCCGCAGCGACTCGAGGAGCTGGTCGGACAGCAGCACGTCGCGCGGACCCTCGGCAACGCGGTCCAGGCTAACCGCCTCGCGCACGCTTACGTCTTCGCCGGGATTCGCGGAACCGGCAAGACCACCGTGGCACGGATCCTCGCGAAGTGCCTGAACTGCGAGAGCGGGCCCACGCCGACCCCGTGCGGCGAGTGCGCCCCGTGCCGCGAGATCGCCGAAGGCCGCTCCATGGACGTGCTCGAAATGGACGCGGCGTCCAGGACGGGCGTGGACGACATTCGCGAGCTCCAGGAAGTCGTGTCCTACGCGCCGGTGCGGGATCGTTACAAGATCCTGATCCTGGACGAGGCGCACATGCTCTCGAAGTCGGCGGTGAACGCGCTGCTCAAGACGCTGGAGGAGCCCCCGCCGCGCGTCGTGTTCGTGCTTGCAACCACGGAGATCCAGAAGCTCCTTCCCACCATTCTGTCCCGGTGCCAGGTCTTCGAGTTCCGGCGAGTCGCGCCGAGGGAGGTCGCGGCGCATCTCCGGAAGGTCTGCGACCAGGGCGGATTCCGGATCTCCGACAGGACGCTCGACCGGATCGCCCGGGCCGGGGAAGGATCGGTACGCGATTCCCTGTCGGTTCTCGAGCGGATCCTCGCCTTCTGCGGGGACGAAGTCGAGGACGAGCAGGCCCTTCAGGTGCTCGGCGCAGTCCGGACGGAGACGCTGGCGGGGATGGTCCGAGGTCTCGCGTCCCGCGACGCCGCGGCGATGCTCCGACTCCTGGACGCGCTGGTGGAGGAGGGACACGACCTCCTCCATTTCTGGGGGGAGATGATCGCGGTGCTGCGCGACCTGATCCTCCTGCGGACCGTTCCGGGCAGGGACGATCTCCTGACGCGCGGGAGCGACGAGGCCGCGGCTCTGGCCGAGGCAGCCGAGGGGCTGTCGAGGGAGGACCTCTCGCGGGCGTTCCAGATCCTCGCCGATCTCGAGCCCGGCCTCAAGGGGTCGAGCCAGCCCCGATTCCTGTTCGAGGCCGCGCTGGTGCGCCTCGCGTCCCTCGGCGCTGTTAAGCCGATCGAGGATTTTCTGGCCGCCCTGGGACCCGCAGGCGCCGCGGAACGTCGCTCGCCGACTGCCACGTCCCCCGTTCCGGCGCCATCCCGGGCAGCAGCCCCATCGACGCCTCAAAAAAAAAAGGCCCTTGAACCCGCGCTGAGCGGCGCGCCGGGGACTCCCGGAGCCGAGGCCCCGCCCATTGCCCCGCAGGCCCCCGCCCCGGCCGGCGGTGGTGACCGGAAGGCCGACGGTCCCGTCGAGCGCTTCCGTGCCGCCGTGTGGGATTCCGGTGGCATGCTCGGCGCGGCGATCGCCCAGGCGGCGTCCGTCGCCGTTGAGGAGCGGCTGTTGCGGATCGCGTACGCCCCGGCTCTGGACTCGGTCCGGAAGGTGGTGGAACGCTCGGACAATCTCGCGACGCTGAAGCAGTGCGCGCTCGCCACCCTGGGCGAGCACGTGGACGTGCGGATCGAGTCGATCGCGGCGGTGCACGGAACTCCCGCACCGGAAGGGGCTCCGCCCTCGCCTCGGACCGCCGCGGCGCCGCCCTTGGAGGGACACGTCGTCGCCGCCGCCCCCCCGGACGCCGAGGGTGTGGGAAAGTCCCTTTGGGATCGCGCCCGATCGGAGCCGGGAATCCGGCGGCTCCTCGCCGAGTTCGGTGCGCAGGTGATCGAGATCCGCCCGCTCGAGACCGCCCGACAGGCCGAGCCCGCGGGCGCCGAGTCCGTAGGGCCGGAGGAGTCCCCATGAACCTCGGAAAGATGATGAAAGACCTTCAGAAGATGCAGGACAAGCTCCAGGCGGAGGTGGAGGCGATCGAGATCGAGGCGACCGCCGGTGGCGGCGTGGTGACCGCCAGGATGAACGGCAAGAAGCAGCTCGTGTCCCTGCGACTCGTCCCCGAGGCCATCACGCCCGACGATCCCGGCATGGTCGAGGATCTGGTCCTGGCGGCGGTCAACGAGGCGGGGCGGAAGGTCGACGCGGAAGTCGAGCGTCTCACGCAGGGAATGACCGCGGGCCTCAAGATGCCCGGGATGCGTTGAGCGTCCCATGGGAGCGCTGCCTCCTCCGCTCGAGCGTCTGATCGCGGAGCTCGGGAAGCTCCCGGGCATCGGCAGGAAGACCGCCCAGCGCCTCGCGTTCCATCTCCTGCGCGCACCTCGGGAAGAGGTCACGGCGCTCGCGGAGGCGTTGTCGGAACTCCGGGAGCGTCTGCGCCTCTGCTCCATCTGCTTCAACATCGCCGAGGGCGAGCTCTGCCCGATCTGCGCCGATCCCCGCCGGGACCGCACGGTCGTCTGCGTGGTCGAGGAGCCCGCCAACGTCACCGCTCTCGAGAGGACCCACGCCTTCCGAGGCGTCTATCACGTCCTCGGCGGCGCGCTATCGCCCCTCAAGGACGTCGGCCCGGACGATTTGCGGGTCAACGAGCTCGTCGAGAGGACCCGAAAGGAGGGTTTCCGGGAGGTGGTTCTCGCGACGAACCCGAACGTCGAGGGGGAGGCGACCGCCGTGCACCTCTCGAGGATTCTGAAGCCCCTCGGCGTCCCGGTCACCCGGCTCGCCCAGGGACTCCCCGCCGGCGCCGATCTCGAATTCACCGACGACCTCACCCTGACCCGCGCTTTCGAGGGCCGGCGGGAGTACTGACCGCTCGGCCGCCCCGGCGGGAAGGGGCTTGCCGGTCCCGACTTGCCTCCGCTGGAACGGGGGCGTTAGATTAGCGCCGTCGCCCGGCGGGTTCCGCCGGGGGGAGGTCCTGGCGGGATCCATGGCCGCTGCAGATCTCATCCTGCTCGAGGCCGATCATGCTCGGCTCGTCGCCGTCCTCGAGCGCCTGCGCCAGGACGCCAACGCGAAGCTCGTCTTCCTGCTGGACAAGAACGGCCAGCAGATCGCGCTTTCGGGGGACCTGGACGCGATCGACCCGACCTCGTTGGCCTCGCTCACCGCGGGCAACGTCGCGGCCACCGATGGTCTCGCGAAGCTCGTCGGCGAGCGCGAGTTCTCCATCCTGTTCCACGAAGGGGAACACGACAACCTGCACATCAACGTGGTGGCGGGGACGGCGATCCTCCTGGTGCTCTTCGATCTCAGGTCGTCGCTCGGTCTCGTGAGGCTCCGGGTGAAGAAGGCGACCGCCGACCTCGGCGCGATCCTCGAGGAGGTCGCGGCGCGCTCCGACGCGCACCCAACGGGGGCGTTCGGCGCGCGATCTCCCTTTGCCGAGATCACCGACGAGGACATCGACGCCCTGTTCAGCTGACCGCGGGCGGTCATAGTATGATCCGTTCCCGATGACGTTCATCAACTACGCGGCCCGCGAGATCAACTGCAAGATCGTGTACTACGGCCCGGGACTGGGCGGGAAGACGACCAACATCCAGTTCGTCTACGAGCGGACCGGAAACGCCACCAAGGGGAAGCTGATCTCGCTGGCCACCGAAACCGACCGCACCCTGTTCTTCGACTTCCTCCCGATCGAGTTCGGTGCGATCCGGGGGTTCAGGACGCGATTCCACCTGTACACGGTTCCGGGGCAGGTGTTCTACGACGCGTCGCGGAAGCTGATCCTGAAAGGGGTCGACGGCGTCGTGTTCGTCGCGGACTCGCAGGAGATCCGGATGGACGCCAACGTCGAGTCGATCCGCAACCTCCACGACAACCTGAAGGAGCACGGCTACGACCTGATGAAGGTCCCGTACGTGCTCCAGCTCAACAAGCGCGACCTGCCGACCGCCGTAGCCGTGCCACAGCTCGTCGCCGCGCTGAGGTTCAAGAACGAGCCGGTCTTCGAGGCCGTGGCGACACGCGGATTGGGCGTCTTCGACACCCTCAAGGCGATCGTCAAGGCGGTGCTGATCCACCTCCGCAGCCGGTAGGCGCCGGGCCTGCTCCCCGGCGCCTTGACACCTCCCAAACGGCTATCTATAGTGTCCGTTTTGCGGATTCGTGGAGGTCCCATCCATGATGGCGGTCATCGAAACGGGCGGCAAGCAGCACCGTGTCCGGGTGGGAGATGTCGTGCGCGTCGAGTCGCTCCCCGCGGAGGCGGGCGCCACCGTCGCGTTCGATCGCGTCCTGATGGTCGGCGAAGGCGGCGACGCCCGGATCGGAACGCCGACGGTGGAAGGGGCGCGGGTCACCGGGACGGTGGTGATGCAGGGGCGCGGCGCGAAGGTGATCGGCTACCTGTTCAAGCACCGTAAGAATTCCAACCGGAAGCGATGGGGCCACCGTCAGAATTTCACGGCCGTCAAGATCGACGCGATCGAGGCCTGATCCCCGGAGGTCGTCGTGGCGCACAAGAAGGCGGGCGGAAGTTCTCGGAACGGCCGCGATTCGAACGCTCAAAGGCTCGGGGTGAAGCGATTCGGCGGCGAGCGGGTCCTGGGCGGCATGATCCTGGTGAGACAGCGAGGGACCCCGATCCAGGCGGGCAAGAACGTGGGCCGGGGCAAGGACGACACCCTGTTCGCGCTGACGGCCGGTCTCGTGAAGTTCGAGGACCGTGGCCGCCTGGGGCGCTTCGTCAGCGTCGTCTCCGCCGAGTAGCGCCTCGCAAGAGGTCAGAGGCCGGCCCGGTTCGCCCGAGCCGGCCTTCGTATTTCCGCTTCGACGCTGAATCTCGGTGGAGCAGGCTAGACTGGGCCCGGAGGCCCCGCCCCGTGTTCGTGGACGAAGCCCGGATCACCGTGGCCGGCGGCGACGGGGGCAACGGCTGCCTTTCGTTCCGCAGGGAGAAGTTCGTCCCGAAAGGTGGCCCCGACGGCGGCGACGGCGGGAACGGCGGCTCCGTGATGCTCGTGGCGGACCCCGATGTGACCACGCTCCTCGCCTTTCGCTACCGCACGATCTTCCGGGCGGAGCGTGGACGCCACGGGGAGGGGGCCTCGAGGTCGGGCCGCTCTGGGGCGGACCTCATTGTGACCGTCCCGGTGGGAACCGTGGTGGCCGACGAGCATCACACGTCTCTCCTCGCCGACCTCTCGCATCCCGGGGAGCGATTCGTCGCGGCGGCCGGCGGGAGGGGCGGCCGCGGGAACACGCGGTTCGCCACCTCGACGAACCGTGCTCCCCGCCGGCACGAGCCCGGGATTCCCGGCGAGGAGCGGGTCCTGCGCCTCGAGCTGAAGCTGCTCGCGGACGTGGCCCTCGTCGGACTGCCGAACGCGGGGAAGTCCACGCTCATCTCCAGGATCTCCGCGGCTCGGCCGAAGATCGCCGATTACCCGTTCACGACGCTGTCCCCCAACCTCGGCGTGGTGGACCGCGGCGATTTCCGCTCGTTCGTCGTCGCCGACATCCCAGGGCTCATCGAGGGAGCCCACCGGGGCGCGGGACTGGGGGACCGATTCCTGCGCCACGTCGAGCGATGCCGACTGCTCCTCCACCTGGTCGATCCCACCGTGCCTGGAAGGGACCCGGTGGCCGACGTCAGGACCGTCAACGGCGAGCTGCGCCGTTACAGGACCGAGCTGGGCGAGAAGGAGCAGATCCTGGTCGTCACGAAAGCGGACGCCGCGCAGGATCCGGCGCCGCTGCGCCGTCTTTCGGCATACGCGGCGCGGCGACGGCAGCGTTTGGTCGTCGTCTCCGCGGTGGCCGGCACGGGCCTCGACCAGCTCGTCGCGGAGACCGGCGCGGCCCTCGACCGCCTCGACGCGGGGGAGATCGCCGCCGCTCCTCGGCCGTCGGCCCGCGTTCGTCGCCGGCCGCAGCGGGACGGCCGGTGACTTCGCCGGCCGAGGGGCGACTCCCGAGCGTCGGCGTGCTCGGCGGGACGTTCGATCCGGTCCACGCGGGGCACCTGCACGCCGCCGAGGAGGCTCTTAGGGTCTTCGCCCTGCCGCGCGTACTTCTGATACCGTGCGCGACGCCCCCTCACAAGAGCCGTCCCGACGTCACCCCAGCGGAACACCGCCTCGCCATGTTGCGCCGCGCCGTCGAGGGACGCGAGGGACTGGAGGTCAGCACCATCGAGATCGTGCGGGGCGGCGTCTCGTTCACCCTGGACACCCTTCGATCCCTCGCCTCGGGCCCCGCGCCCGTGCGCCCGATCCTGATTCTCGGGATGGACGCACTGCGCGAGCTCGGGACCTGGTATCGTCACGGCGACCTTCTTCGGGAGTTCGACCTGATCGCCGTGGATCGTCCTCCCGGCCGGGCCGCCGCGGAAGAGCGCGCTGCCGGGGAGCTCCCGCCCGAGCTTATGGCGCACGCCGTGGCGGTCCCTTGCGAGGCCGGAGCCGGGGCCGCGGCCGACGGGGGCCGAGCGGCGACGGGCGGACGCATCTACCGTGTCGCGATCCCGCCTCTCCCGGTGTCGTCCAGCCGGGTCCGCACGCTGGCTGCGGCGGGCGAGAACTTGGCCGGGCTTGTACCCGCCGCGGTGGCCCGTTATATTCAGGATCAAGGACTGTATCGAAAGGAGGCACGTCGCTGACACCGGAACTCGCCCTCTGCATCGAGGCCGCCGAGGACAAGAAGGCCGAAGGTCTCCTGGTCCTCGATCTCAGGCAACTCAAGGTCTTCACCGATTACTTCGTCATCTGCCACGGCACGTCCGGCCGCCATGCCCTGACCATCGCGGACGCGGTCGAGGAGCGGCTCAGGAAGAGCCTCGAGCGCGAGCCCGGCCACGTGGAGGGACGCCGCGTCGCCGAGTGGATCCTCCTGGACTACATCGATTTCGTCGTGCACGTGTTCACCGAGGAAAAGCGAGCGTACTACGGTCTCGAGCGGCTTTGGGGAGACGCCCCCCGCCTCACGCTCCCCGGGGAGGATGCCCGCCGGGCGGCGGCGCTTCCACCCCCGACCGCGCCCCGGCGCCGCACCCGGAAGTCCGGCTGACCGGCGCCTCGGAGAAGATCGGTGCCGGGCTTCGATACGCGCGATCCGGCTTTCCGGCACCTGCTGCAGATGGCCGAGCGCGCCGCGCGGTCCCAAGCGAACGTTCTTCTGACCGGCGAGTCCGGCACGGGGAAGAACCGGCTCGCGGCCTACCTCCACGAGAGGAGCGCGCGCGCTGCAGGTCCCTTCGTGGACGTCCCGTGCGCGAACGTGCCGGCGGAGCTACTCGAGAGCGATCTGTTCGGGCACGAGAAGGGCGCCTTCACGGACGCCCACGAGGCGAGGGCCGGAAGGTTCGAGCGAGCCGCCGGCGGAACCCTCTTTCTCGACGAGATTCACGAGCTCGAGCCGGGGCTTCAGGCAAAGGTACTCCGGGCGATCGACGAGAAGCGATTCGAGCGCCTCGGCGGGATCCGGACCGTCGACGTGGACGTCCGGATACTCGCGTCGACCCGCGAGGACCCCGGACGCCTCGTGGCGGAGGGGAAGCTCCGGGAGGACCTCTACTACCGGCTCAACGTGGTGCGGCTCGCGCTTCCGCCGCTCCGGGATCGGCCGACGGACATCCCGCTGCTCGCTCAGGCCCTCCTCGACGAGGCGGTGTCCCGCCATCGTCTCCCCCCCCGGCGGCTGGCGTCCGGCGCGGTCGACGCGCTGATCCGGCACGCTTGGCCGGGAAACGTCCGCGAGCTGGGCCACGCGATGGAGTCCGCCGCGGTGCTCGCCGAAGGCGAGACGATCGCCGAGGCGGATCTCCCGCCGGGCCTGTCGCTGGCGAGTCCGCTCGGGCTGCGTTCCGCCGCGAAGGTCTCGATGTCCCTCGAGGAGCTGGAGAGCGCCTATATCGACGAAGTCCTGCGGCGCACGCGCGGGAACAAGTCGGCCGCGGCGCGGGTGCTCGGAATCCACCGCAAGACGTTGCACGAGAAGCTCCGCGTCCGGCGGCGCCCGGCTCCGCCGGTCGACGGCGACGAGAGCCCGCCGGGCGGGGCGCGGGAGTGAGGCTCCTCCTGCTCTCGGTCGGCAAGCCGCGGGACCGGGCCGCCGCGGCGCTGCACGACCTGTACGCCGACCGCGTCCGGGGGTTCGGAATCGGGTACGACGCGCGCTTCGTGCCGGAGGTGCGCGCGTCCGGCCGCTACTCCGACGATCACGTGCGCGAGCGCGAGGGGGAGGCGCTCCGGAATGCATGGCCTTCCGCCGGGACGGTGGTGGCCCTGGACCGGAGCGGAAGGCTCTTCGACAGCGACGAGCTCGCCCGGGCGTTCGAGCGGTGGTGCAGCCCTTCCGCGACCTTCGTGATCGGAGGGCCGCTCGGCCTCCATCGGTCGGCGATCGACGCCGCGGACCGAGTCTGGTCGCTCTCTCCTCTCACGTTTCCCCACGAGATCGCGCGCGCTCTCGTGGCCGAGCAGCTCTACCGCGCCGTCACGATCTTGCGCCGCGTTCCCTACCACAAGTAATGCGGACCGCCCCGCTCTTTCCGCAATGGAGAATCGCCGCGGCGTTCTTGACGCGCCCCGGACGGTACACTAATCTGGCCGCGGCTTCGAGCGGAGCTTCGACCGGGGCCGCGACACCGGCCCGGGAACCGAACTCATGAGAGTACGGACGTTTCTGTTCATCCTGCTCGCGATGTTGGTGGTCTACGCCGCCTCCTCGCTGTTCGTGTCGAACCGCGAGGTGCTCGAGCGCCCGTTCCACTTCTGGGGCGACGTGAACCTCCCGGTCGGCCTCGCGCTCCTGATCTTCTTCGTCGTCGGCGTGGGGATCACGGTGCTGGCCGGCCTCACCCGCGAGGCGGGCATGCTGGTGGACCGCTCACGTCGGCGGAAGGCCACCAAGCGGGCGGAGGAGATCGAGGAGGAGTACACCCGCGGGCTCGCCGCGGTGCTCGAGGGGCGCGAGGAGGAGGCCCTGCGCCACTTCCGCGCCGTCCTGGAGCGTGACAGCCGCCATTTCAACACCCTGCTCAAGATCGGGGAGGTCCTCCGGCACGAGGAGAAGTACGCGGAGGCCATCGAGTTCCATCGGAAGGCACACCACCTCAAAGAGGACGACCCTCGCCCCCTCTACGACCTCGTGGAGGATCACGAGGCCAAGGGCGACCTGGACCGTGCCCGCGCGGTGCTGGGGAAGATCATCGCCCTCAAGAAGCACTCGGTGCTCGCTTGGCGCAAGCTCCGGTCGCTGCACATCAAGGAGCGCGGGTTCGCCAAGGCGCTCGAAGCGCACGAGCGCGTCGAGAAGTACTCGGAAGCCAGCGACCCCAGGGACAACGCCGATGCCCGCGTCGGGCTCGGCATCCGCTACGAGATGGCGGCCGAGCAGCTGCGCGCCGGTCGTGCCCGCGAGGCCATGGTCGCGCTGCGGAAGATCCTGAAGGACGATCCCCGTTTCATTCCGGCGCACGTGCTGCTCGGCGAGGCGGTGCGGCACGAGGGCAAGGACCGGGAAGCGATCGAGGCGTGGGAGCACGCCTTCGAGTCCACGAACGACCCGGTTTTCCTGACGATGATCGAGGACCACTTCCTAGAGAGGGAGCAGCCGCTGGCCGCCATCGAGTCGCTCAAGCGTTGCGCGGCGCGGGCCGGTCGGGATACGTTGGCGCGCTTCTTCCTGGGAAAGCTCTACTTCCGCCTCGAGATGCTCGACGACGCCCTCGCGGTGCTGTCGTCGCTCGAGAGCCGCGCTTCGTACGCGCCGACGCTTCACTACCTGCTGGGCCGGATCCACGAGCGCCGGAAGAACCACCGGGATGCCGCCGCGGAGTACCGCAAGGTGATCAAGGACACCGAGCTGGTCCAGCTCGAGTACCGCTGCCGTGCCTGCGGCGAGACCTCGATGGAGTGGGTGGACCGCTGCCCGGACTGCGGGGAATGGAACAGCATCGAGCTCAACTTCCGCGAGGAGATGTCCCTCGAGGAACTGGGCCTGCCGCCGGCCCCGGTCTATACCGCTCGGAAGTAGCCTCCCGTCCCGCCGGATCGCCGGTCCCCCCATCGCCTCCTCCGGAGAAGCACACTTGAGCCAGGAAGGCGCGAGATCCGTCCCCGCATGGCTGCGCGCGGCGCGTCGGCTCCACCGCGCTGTCGGCCATCCGCTCCTCTCGACCCTGCTGCCGGGCGGGTGTTTCGCGTGCGGCGTGCCGCTCGGTCCGCGGCACCGTCTCGGCGCCTGCCCGGATTGCTGGGCGGGCCTCCGCTCGCTGCGTCCGCCTCTCTGCCCTTCATGCGGGCTCCCGGTGCCGGTCTCGTCCGACCTCCTCGGGCCCGGGGGCGGACGCTGCGCCGCCTGCGTGCTCTTTCCCCCGGCGTTCGACGGAGCGCGGCCCGCCGTGGCCTACCACGGGGTCGCTCGCCAATTTCTCCTCGCCGCCAAGTTCGGCGGCCGGCGGGAGGTCCTCCGCGCCCTCGGCGTCCAGCTGGCGCAGGTGCTCGCGACCTCCGAGTTCGCTCGTGGCTGTCAGCGGGTTGCCCCCGTTCCGGCCCACGCGTGGGCGAAGCTCAGGAGGGGATGCAATCCCGCCCTCGAGATCGCGCTACCCGTGGGGGCCGCGCTGGGAATTCCCGTGGCTGCGGGTCTCCTCCGTCGAAGGCTCACCCGCCCCGCCGCCGCCAAACGACTCGGTGCGCGACGAAGGCGCGCGGCGGCAGCGGCCGCGTTTCGCGCCTCGCGGCGCGCCCGCGGGCTCAGGGTGCTGCTCGTGGACGACGTGATGACCACCGGGGCAACGGCGGAGGCTTGCGCGACCGCGCTCAAGGCCGCCGGCGCCGTGGAGGTGCGGGTCGCGTCATGGGCCCGCACGCTTCGAGGCAGGGACGGGTTTGGACCGTCCGCCGCAGACAACCTATAATCCTCGGTTCATCCCTGTCGAGGCACCGGACGGCACCGAGCGCCGGCCCGGGGCGAGAGGTGCTCATGCGTCGTGTAGCGCTGTTCCTGTGTGCGGCGTTCCTCGGTGTCCACGCCGCCGCCGCGCCGGGGGACGCCGGCGCGGCGAAGGCCTCCCCTAAGGAGGGCCCGGTCAGGGCGGTGCTCGAGCTCGCTCACCAGCTCTACTACGCCGGCGACCCCCTCGAGCTGCGGGTCAGCGTCGGGAACGAGGGGGACGCCGAGGTTCAGAACCCGGTGAAGACTCCGCTCCCTGCCGGTCTCGAGGCGCGGGTGGCGGGCGGCGCGCTCTTGGCGCGCGCGGCCAAGCCGGATGCGAGCGAGCCCTCCCGGCCCGGGCGGCTCGCGCCGAAGTACGCCTACAGCGCGGTGATCGACCTGGTCAAGGTGTTTCCCGAGTTGGGGAAGCCGGGCCAGTACGAGATCAGGTGGACCGCCGACGGGGTCACGTCGCCGACGCTCTCGGTCCGCCTGATCCCGAAGTACGACCCGGCGAAGGAGTACCGAGTCCGCGTCGAGACGGACGAGGGATCGTTCTCGATCGAGTTCTTCCCGAAGTCCGCGCCGCTCGCCACGAAGGCGTTCATCGACATGGCCAACGCGGGCTTCTACGATGGGCTGACGTTCCACGAGATCCACTCGGATCAGTTCGTGGTTGGAGGCGACCCGCAGGGTGACGGCATGGGCAACCCCCCGCTCCGTTACCCGGCCGACCCCTCGAACGTTCCCGTGGTGACGGGCACGATCCTGATGAAGCCTCTCAGCCCCTCGCCGCCAACCAACGGCTCGCAGTTCATCGTCATGCTTAGGCCCGAGCCGACGTGGACCGGACAGGCCACGGTCCTCGGCCAGGTGGTCGACGGAATCGACGTGCTCCAGAGGATATCGAGGCTCCCGAGCACTCAGCAAACGGCGCGGCCGTTCTTCAAACCTCTGAAGGAGGTTCGGATACGGAAGATGACGGTGGGCGAGAAGCCCGCACCCCATTGACCTCTCCTGCGGGGGGGCCGGGGAGATGGCTTTCGATGGCGGCATCGCGCGGCTTTCCTTGACCATTGGCAGAGTTGACCGTATACAACACGCGCGTTCGAGAAGCGGTGGGGCACGGCACGCACGAAAAAACGGCGAAAGCAGGATGACGTGGGCCACTGTTCTCGCGCGCGCTGAGCAGAATCGGCTTGACGACGTGGCGGATGGCCGTATATCCGGCTTAGTTCGTACTCAGTGCGGTTTCCAGAACTGGTGGTTCCCGGAGGGGGAGGTCATGTCGATGAAGAGGGTGATTCGGATCGCTACGATGGCTCTGATGGGGCTGGCGTTGATCGCTCCGGCACAGGCCGCCGGCAAGGTGACGGTCGGTGACTTCTTGACCCAGATCGCCCAGGTAAAGAACCTGCCGGCCACCGACGGTGCCGCTGCAGCCGCGTCCCTGAAAGCTGCCGGCGTCGATCTCCCGGCGCTCGACGTGAAGGCCGCCCTGAACGAGGGGGCTGTGGCTCAGATCGCCGCCGCCCTCGGGCTCAAGGTGAGCACGAGCAATCCACAGGCCCCGTTCAGCCAAGCCCAAGTGGACACGTTCGTTACGGCGTTTGCGTCCGAGCTTGGCCGGCCCCTGCCGAGCGCGACGCAAAATCCGATGTGGACGCCCCCACCGCAATCCAAGGGAAAGCACAAGGGACACACCAAGTCCCAGACCGAGCCCATGTAAACGAGCGCGAAGCCGATCCGAGGGGTTTTCGGATCGGCGGACTCCTCGAAGCGGAAGCAGCGTTGGGTCAAATGCGTTATCGGACGTGACCCGGGGTCTGCGGATTGGAGGCCAGGCCCCTCGAAAAACGGCTTGACGATGGAGCGATTGGCCGTATATGTAGGTCTCTTTGCTTTCATGAGGTTTCTAAAACTGGAGGTTCCCGGAGCGGGGAGGTCATGTTTATGAAGAGAGTGATTCGGATCGCGTTGATGGCTCTGGTCGCGCTTGCTGTGATGATTCCGGCGCACGCCGCGGGCAAGGTGACCGTGGGCGACTTACTGACCCAGATCGCGCAGGTCAAGAGCCTGTCGGCCACCGACGGCGCCACGGCAGCGGCTTCGCTGAGAGCTGCCGGGGTCAATCTCCCGGCGCTCGACGTGAAGGCCGCCCTGAACGAGGGGGCCGTGGCGCAGATCGCCGGCGCACTCGGGCTGAACGTCAGCACGAGCAATCCGCAGGCCCCGTTCAGCCAGACCCAGGTGGACGCGTTCGTCTCGACGTTCGCGTCCGAGCTCGGCCGTCCGCTGCCGGGTGCGACGCAGAACCCGCTGTGGACGCCGCCGCCCCAGTCGAAGGGCAAGCACAAGGGGCACACGAAGTCTCAGACCGAGCCGATGTAAGGCGCCGCTGCGCCGGTTCGCGGATCCCCGCCGTTTCAGCGGGCCCGTTCCGGCGGAAACCTCGGAGAACCGCCATCGCGTATTGCGTTGGCGGTTTTCTTTTCTCGGAGACCTTTGATTGATCCCGCCCGTTCGGCACCGCGGCGTCGGGATCTACGTACTGTTTTTCGTCTCGGGAGCGACGGGCCTCGTTTACGAGGTCATCTGGCTCCGTCAGTTGATTCTCGTCCTCGGCTCGACTCTCTTCGCGACCAGCGCGGTCCTTACGGCGTTCATGGGAGGTCTCGCGCTGGGTTCGTTCGCTGCCGGCCGCCTCGTCGATCGCAGCTCCGCTCCGCCCCTGCGGTACTACGGACTTCTCGAGGTCGGCATCGGCGCGTACGCGCTCCTCGTTCCGGTCCTCTTCCGCGCCCTCACCCCGATCTACTCCGCGCTGTGGAATGCGGGGGGAGACAGCTCCTACGTGCTCTTCAGCCTCGCCAAGACCGTGGGCGTCCTCGCGGTCCTGCTTCCCCCCACGTTCCTGATGGGCGCGAGCCTCCCGGTGCTCGCCCGCCAGGTGGCCGATGATCCCGACCGGATCGGCGGCGAGGTGGGCTCCCTCTATGCCGTCAATACGTTCGGGGCCATGGTGGGCACGTTCCTCGCGGGTGTGATCGCGATCCCGGCGTTCGGCGTCCGCCATACGCTGTGGTCCACGGCGGTCGTGAACTTCCTCGTCGGGATCGGAGCCCTCCTCCTCGCGCGACGAGTCGGAATGCCGCCCGCCGCGATGGCCGCTCAGGCGCGGGAGGCCGGTTCGAGTTCTCGCGGGGCGCGTCTGGCCCTGTGGCTGTTCGCCGCGTCGGGATTCGCGGCGATGGTCCTCGAGGTGGCGTGGACCCGCGGCCTCGCGCTGATCGTCGGCAGCTCCGTCTATGCATTCTCGCTGATGCTTCTCGCGTTCCTGACCGGGCTCGCAGCCGGGAGCGCCGCGTTCTCGGCCTGGCTCAAATGGCACCCGCGGCTCGACCCGGGCGCGCTCCTGGCCGGTCTGCTCGGCGGCGCCGGGATTCTCGCGTACGGCACCACGTTCCTGTTCCAGTGGATGCCCAGGTTCTTCGCCGAGGTCTACTTCCGCGGTGGCCTCGGCCCGAACGAGTGGCTCGCGGTCCAGTTCCTGATCGGATTCGCGGTGATGTTCCCGGCCACTTTCGCTTTGGGCGGGATCTTCCCGGCGGTGCTCCAGCTCCGCACCCGGGGGCTCGACAGCGTCGGCGCTTCGGTGGGGTCGGTGTACGCCGCGAACACGTTCGGCACGATCGCCGGCTCCGCAGCCGCCGGCTTCGTGGTCGTCCCGCTCCTCGGTGTCCGGTCCGCGCTCCTCGCGGTGGCCTTCCTCGAGGTCGCGCTCGGCCTCGTCGCCGCGTTGGGCCTCCGCCCGACCACCGGCCGCACGCGGTGGGCCCTGGCACTCCTGCTCGCCGCCGCGGCGGTGACGATCCCGGCCGTGCGGCCCGGCTGGGACACCCTCCTGATGAACAGCGGGGTGTACATGAACGTCGTGGACCTGCCGGAGGACGCGAACTGGAGCGATTTCCTGCGCCGCGTCATAGCCCCCAATCGATTGTTGTTCTTCGAGGAGGGGCTGACGGCGTCGGTGATGGTCGCGGACCAGCCGGCGCAGAAGAACCGGTTCCTGTCGGTGAACGGCAAGGTCGAGGCCTCGACGCGCGGCGACATGGAGACGCAGCTGATGTGCGCTCACCTCCCGCTGCTGCTTCACCCGTCTCCGAAGGACGTGCTGGTCATCGGCCTCGCGAGCGGGATCACCGCGGGCGCGGTCGCGACGCATCCGGTCCGGAGCATCCGGGTCGTGGAGATCGAGGCGGCGATGGTCCCCGCGGCGCGGCAATTCGCGTCCGTCAACGGCGACGTCCTCGACGATCCGAGGCTCGTCCTCGCGATCAACGACGCGCGGAACGAGCTCACCTTCTCCCCGCGGCGATACGACGTCGTCGTCTCGGAGCCTTCGAACCCGTGGATGACGGTGGCGTCGAACCTGTTCACCGAGGAGTTCTTCCGGCTCGCGCGCCAGCGCTTGTACCCCTCGGGAATCTTTTGCCAATGGGTGCAGACTTACGGGCTCGCCACCGAGGACCTGCGCTCCATCGTCGCCGCGTTCCACGCAGCCTTCCCGAGTACGCTGCTGTTCGAGACCTTCGACGGTACGGATCTGCTCCTGCTCGGCTCCGAGGCGCCGATCGCACTCGACCTCGACCGGATGGCACGGCGGATGTCCGAGCTTCGTGTCTTCACCGACCTCGGACGCGTCGGCGTCCGCAGGCCCGCCGACATCCTTCCGCTGTTCCGGCTCGGCACCCCCCAGGTGGACCTCCTCGTCGCCGGCGCGAATCGCAACACCGACGACAACGCCCGCGTGGAGTTCTCCGCCCCGAAAGCCATGTACGAGGACACCTCGGATTCGACGCTGGCCTACATCGAACGATTCGCGGCATCCCCCCTGGACCAGGTCGTCCCATCGCCGGGGACCCCCGAGGAGCGGGACCGCCTGCGGGTCCAGCTGGTCAAGGCGTGGCTCGCCAGGGGGGAGGCCGGGAGGGCGCGAAAACTCGCCGCCGAGATCTCCACCGACCCCTTCCGGGCGGAGGCGCAACGACTCTTGACCGGGTCGCCGCGCCGGTCGCTGGATCCCGATCTTTCGCGACCCATGGCCGCCCGAGACGAAGCCCCGGGTGGAGTCCCGGCGAGTCCTTGACCGGCCGCGGGACAGGCTCCGGCTGGGCGATTCGAGCGATGGCTTGCCGCCGCTCGCCCATCACCGTATAAGGACGGCGCCTTGGTTCTTCGTCGACTCGGGGGGTTGGCTGCGGCCAGGTGGTGGGGGGATGGGGTTGACTTCCATTCGCCGCGGGACGGCCGCGCTCTTCTTGGGCCTCGCGTCGTTCTCGACCGCGTGGGCGCAGCAGACCCTCTACGTAAGCGCCGCGAACTGCCCCGGTCCCGGGAACGGCACGTCGGGCAACCCTTACTGCAAGATCCAGGACGCGATCTGCTACCTGAAGAACAACGTCCCCGCGGGCGGCACGGTTCTGGTTCTGCCGGGGACCTATGCCGAAGCCATCCGGATCTTCCAGGGGATCAGCGTGGTCTCGACCGACGGCCCGTCGGTCACGACGATCAACGCCACGGG
>JAIQFR010000016.1 GCA_020073205.1 Terriglobia bacterium | reverse complement strand
CTCGATCTTCGAGAGGTCGAGGATGTCGTTGATGAGCGTGAGCAGATCCGTGCCCGCGGAGTGGATGTTCTTCGCGAAGTCGATCTGCTTCAGCGTCAGGTTGCCGCCGACGTTGTCGGCGAGCTGCTGGCCGAGGATGAGGATCGAGTTGAGCGGCGTGCGGAGCTCGTGCGACATGTTCGCGAGGAACTCGGACTTGTACTTGCTGGTGAGCGCCAGCTCGGCCGCCTGCTCCTCGAGGGCGCGCCGCGCGTGCTCGACCTCCTTGTTCTTGCGCTCGACCTCCTCGTTCTGCTCCGCGAGCTGCTTGGCCTTGGTGGCGAGCTCCTCGTTGGTCTGCTGGAGCTCGATCTGGCGGGTCTGGAGCTCGGAGGTAAGCTGCTGCGACTGCTGCAGCAGGTTCTCCGTCTTCATCGTCGCCTCGATCGTGTTGAGCACGACGCCGTTGGACTGGGTGTGCTGATCGAGAACCGTGAGTTGCGTGTTCGTGAACTGGCGCAGCGCGGCGAGCTCGATGACGGCCATCGTCTCACCTTCGAAGAGCACCGGGAGCACGAGGATGCTCTCGGGCGACGCGGTGCCGAGGCTCGAGTGGATCTGCGTGTAGTGGGGCGGCACGTCGTTGAGCAAGATGCGCTGCTTCTGCGCCGCCGCCTGTCCGACTAGGCCGACGCCGATGGAGATGCTCTCGGGCTGGTCGGAACGCTGCGCATAACCGGCCAGCAAACTGAGCACCTTCGGCTCCGCCGTCTCCCCGAGCTCCGCGGGCTCGCCGCGTTCCATGTGGTAGAACGCCCCCTGCTGCGCTTCGACGAGCGGCGACAGCTCGGAGAGGAGCATGCGACCGACGGTCACGAGGTCGCGCTGGCCCTGGAGCATGCTCGTGAACTTCGCGAGGTTCGTCTTGAGCCAGTCCTGCTCCTGGTTGCGGTCCGTCGTGGCACGCAGGTTGTCGATCATGGTGTTGACGTTGTCTTTGAGCTCCGCGACCTCGCCGCGGGCGTCGACCTGGATCGACCGCGTGAGGTCGCCCTTGGTCACGGCCGTCGCGACCTCGGCGATCGCGCGGACCTGGTTGGTCAGGTTCGCGGCGAGCAGGTTGACGTTGCGAAGCAGCTCCGTCATGAGCGGGAGCGCGGGGAAGTCGTCCCTCGGCTCGATCCCGCGGGCGAGCCTCAGGACGAGGCCGCAGATCTCGTGGTCCAGCACGAGCTTCTCGAGGCTCTGGCAGCTCTCGAAGTCGAGCATGCCGGGCCCCGACACGCTGTTGATGCCCGAGAGCGCCGCCAGCGTCGCTCCCATGGAGGTCTCGAGCCCGGCCTGGGCGTCGAGGCGCTTGGCGTCGCTGAGGCCGATGTAGGCCTGTGTCGGGAGATGGAGGTGCTTGCCGATCTCATTGTACGCGCAGTCCACCATCTGCGTCTCGACCGCGCCCATCGGGGTGGTCTCGTACCTCACGTCGAACGCCGCGGGGGAGCCGCCGTAGAGGACCGGCGCGCCGGGGCTCGCGAGCTGGGAGATCACGAGACCGCTCAACGTCTCGGCGGTGTGCTGGATCAGCGTCCCCACCAGCGTCACCGGCGCCATGAATCCCGAGAGCGGCATCGAGATCAGCTCGGTGGGGATCCCGAAGCGCGCGCAGTCCACGAGGTTCTGCGACGTGATCTCGCTCCACTTGAGGGGCGACGTGGGACAGCACGAGAAGATCGTCAGCGGCTTTTCACGGAGCGAGTTCTCGTCGCCCCGGACCGCCAGCTGGAAGTCCTTCATCAGCTCGAACGACTCGATCCGGAACGCCCCGGTGACCACCGGCTTCTCGCAGTAGAGGAGGCTCAGGTACAGGCGATAGCTGTCGGACACCGTCTCGTGCACGTCCGCGGGGACGATCGCGGTGCTCGCCGCGTGGATGTCAGAGAGGCCGCTCACGACCTTGAAATGCTCCACGCAGTCCCGGGTCGAGGGGCGGCGGATCTCGCCGGTCGCGGCGTCGAGCACGTGGATGGCCGCCGAGCCCGGCGTGAAATGGACGCGGCGGCCCGAAAGATCGTGGGTCTCTTCGCCCAGGACGTCGTAGAGCTTGAATCCCTTCGGGGCGCTTAAGACCGCCCGATCCACCAGCTCCTCCCGGATGAAGACCCGCTGCGCCGGCCGGTCGACCTTCGCGCCGTGGTCCGAAAGGAGCGACAGCACCCGGGGGTTGTGGACCTCGACGCCGAGCCGCCAGAGAACCTCCCTGGCCTCGGCGAGGATCCGCTCGATCAGCGCGTCGTCCAACAGCCGGAAGATCGGTACCATGCCTCCCCCTACCGCGGCAGGAGCAGGACCTCGTCGGTCCGCGCGATCGTCACGCCCCGCCGCCGCCAGTCGTCGAGCAGCCCGGGCACGGCCTCGGGACGGATCGCCTTCACCGCGTCCTCCACGAGCCACACGTCGAATCGCCCGAGGGTCAGGAAACCCTCGACGGCATACCGGTCGCAGACGTCCAGCGCGACCCCGTACACGACGATCCGCGACGGATCGTACGCGCGCAGCACCGTGCACGAGTTGGGATTCGAGAAGACGTCGAATCTCTGCTTCTCCAGGAAGACCTCGCCCCGGTGGTTGCGGACCTGCGCGGCGAGAGCCGGGGCCGGGACCGGGTTCGACGAAATCCAAATCGGGTTCTGCGCCGCGGTCGCCGCGATCTTCGCGGCGCCCGGTGTCCCGGCGACGCAGTGGGGCGGGTAGGTCTCCCGGAAGTCGGGCCGGTCGGAGATCTCCGGATCATCGGGGGCGTGGCGGTCCACCGACCCTGCTCTCGAGATTCCCGACCGCGTCGCGTGGAGCGTCAGCCTCTCGAGATTGGGAACGATCGTCTCGGCGCCGGGCACGTACAGCGCCCCCGAAGGGTCCATGAAGTCCACCTGGGTGTCCACGTCCCAGAATAACGTCCCCGCCATGGCGCACCTCCGGGATCGATGGCCCCTCATTGTATGCGCGATCAGCATCCGGCGGAGCCTCGGGTTAGACTGGTTGGGCGGGTGGCCGCTCCGCGGAGTCCCCATGAGCGATGCGCATCGAGCCGAACGGCCCCTCGAGGGGCGCCGCGTGGTCGTCACCGGCATCGGGGCGGTGGCGCCGAACGGGGTCGGACGCGAGGTGTTCTGGGGCGCCACGCGGGCCGGGAAGAGCGGGATCCGGCGGATCGCGGGATTCGACGTCTCCTCGTTCCCGACCCGGATCGCGGGGCAGGTGGCCGACTTCGACGTGTCCCGCTTCGTCGAGGGGCGCGACGCGAAGCACCTCCCGCGGGCGACCGTGATGGCCATCGCCGCCGCGGACGAGGCGTGCGAGGACGCGGGCCTGAGCCCTTCCGCGCTGACGATCGAGGAGCGGCGGCGGTTCGCGGTGGTGGTCGGCAGCGGCGGAGCCGGGCTCGAGTTCGCCGAGAACCAGTTTCGCGAGTTCTATCTCGGGAACCCGAAGGGGGTCAGCCTCTACACGATCCCGTCCGCGACCCCGGGCTCCCTCAGCAGCGAGATCTCCATGCGGCACGGCCTCAGGGGACCGAGCCACGTCCTGACCACCGGGTGCACCTCCTCCACGGACGCGCTGGGGCACGCGCTCTCGCTGATCCGCTACGGCCGGGCGGACCTCGCCCTCGCCGGCGGGGCCGACGCCCCCATCAGCCCCGGGATCCTGGCGGGGTTCTGCATCATGAAGATCATGACCCCGTCCTGGAACGACGAGCCCGAGCGCGGCTCCCGTCCCTTCTCGCGCGACCGCGACGGCTTCGTGCTCGGGGAGGGAGCGTTCATGCTCCTCCTCGAGGAGCGCGGGGCCGCGGTGCGGCGCCGGGCGCGGATCTACGGCGAGATCGCCGGCTACGGATCGACCTGCGAGGCGTTCCACCGGGTCCGGCTCGACGAGACCGGCGAGGAGCCGGCCCGCGCCATGACCCTCGCGCTCGAGGACGCCGGCGCCGGCCCGGCGGAGATCGACTACGTCGCCCTGCACGGCACCTCCACGCTGCTGAACGACCGGATCGAGACGCGCGCGGTGAAGCTGGCCCTCGGCGGGCGCGCCGGCGACGTCCCGGCGTCGAGCGTCAAGTCCATGATCGGTCACCCGCAAGGGGCGAGCGGCGCCGCGGGGGTGGCCGCCACGCTCCTCGCCATGCGCGACGCGTTCCTCCCGCCGACCATCAACCGCGAGGCGCCGGACCCCGAGTGCGACCTCGACGTGGTCCCGAACGCCGGCCGTCCCGGACGGATACGGGTCGCGCTCTGCAACTGCATCGGGTTTGGCTCGAAGAACTCGGCCCTGGTCGTCAGGGCCGCCGGGGACGAACCGTGACCGCCCTGAGGAGGAGCGAGAAGCCCGAGCGGATGGACGGCCCGGGCTGCGGCCCCGAGGAGATCGAGGCCGCGCTCCGGGACATCGCCCTCGTCAACCGTCGCCTCGGCGGGGCCCGCACGCTGCTCCGCGCGCTCGATCCTTACGTCCACGCGGTGCCGCCGGGAGGCGTTCTCGACGTCCTGGACGTCGGAACCGGCGGCGCGGATCTCGCGGTGGCGATGGAGTCCCGCGGCCTGAGCAGGGGACGGACCGTCCGGGTGACCGCCGTGGATCGCGATCCCGCGGCGGCACGGGTGGCGGCGAGGACTGCCGCGGCCGCGCGGCACGTCCTCGTCGTCCTCGCCGACGCGCGCGCTCTCCCCTTCGCCGACCGGAGCTTCGACGTCGTCACCGCGTCGATGTTCCTGCACCATTTCGCCGAAGCGGAAGCGGCGGCGCTGCTCGCCTCCTTCGCGAAGGTGGCCCGGCGCGCGGTGATCGTGAACGACCTCGAGCGAGGGGCGCTCCCGTGGGCGTTCATCGCCGTGGCGGCCCGCCTCGCGAGGCGCAGCGCGCTCTTCGTCCACGACGCCCCGCTCTCCGTCCGGCGGGGGTTCACCGTGAGCGAGCTTCGCGCGCTGGCCCGTCGGGCCGGGTCGGACCGCGCGCGGGTCACGCGGCGCTGGCCGTTTCGTCTCGCACTCACGCTGCCCGCGGGCGGATCTCGCCCGTGAAGCCGCTGGACCTGCTCGTGCTCGGAGGGGGACCGGCCGGGGCGGCGATCGCGGCTCTCGCGGCGGAGAGGGGGGCTCGGGTCCTCGTGGCGGACCGCGACCGCTTTCCCCGGGACAAGGTCTGCGGCGAGTTCCTCTCCGTCGAGGGGCAGGGAGTCCTGGAGCGGCTCGGAGTCATGCGCACGCTACTGGCGGCCGGGGCGGTCGGAATCGCCCGATCCACGATCACCTCCCGCGCCGGGCGCGCCGTCGACGCCCCTCTCCCCGACCTGCCCGGGATCGGGCGGGAAGCCCTGGGGGTCTCCCGGCGGCTCCTCGACGCCACGCTCGTCGATCGCGCGCGGGCGCTCGGCGCCATGGTTCGGGAGCGATGCGAGGCCGTCGTGCCGGTCCTCGAGGACGGCCGCGTGGCCGGCGCCCGTCTGCGCGGCGTGGGACGCCGTGACGAGGGGGAGGACGTCGTTGCGGCCCTGGTGATCGGCGCCGACGGTCGCCGGTCCGCGCTCGCCCGCGTCCTGCACCCGTCGCTCGGCGATCCTCCGCGTTGCGGTCCGCGATCCTGGTTCGGGCTCGAGGTCCACCTCGAGGGAGGATCTTCCGCTCCCCGCGACCGCGTCGAGCTCCACCTCTTCGACGGCGGGTACGCGGGGATCGGGCCGGTGGAGGGCGGGCGGGTCGATCTGTGCTTCATGGTCCGGGTGGCGGCCCTCCGCGCGTGCGGCGGATCTCCCGAGCGGGTCGTGCGCGAGCGGATCCTGGCCAACCCCGCCGCGCGGCGATCCCTCGCGGGGACGACGGCGTGTTCTTCCTGGAAGAGCGTGGGGCCGCTCCGATTCGGGCCGCGCCGGCCGACGGCGGCGGGAGCGCTCTTCGTGGGAGACGCGGCAGGAACCATCGACCCGTTCTGCGGCGAGGGGATCTCGAACGCCCTGAAGGGCGCCGAGGTCGCGCTTCCTTTTGCCCTGGACGCGGCGGCCCGCGGCGGTCTCGGGAAGGACGCGGCGCGAGGCTACGAGCGCGCGTGGCGCGCGGCGTTCGTCCCGGTGACCCGCCGGGCACGCGCGATAGGGTTCCTGTTCGGTCACCCTGCCGTGGGTGATGCGGTCATCGCGTTGCTGTCGGGCATCGCCTCTCCCCTCCTCCCACGTCTCGTCGCCGCGACGCGGACGGGGAGATCGGGAGCCCTCGCAGGTTGAACCTCGCGCAGCGACTGCGCTAGTCTTGCACGAGGGAGGGGCCATGGGAAACCGAGCCGCGGACTGGCTCGCGCAAGCGGAACGGGATCTTCAGCAGGCCGCAGGACCTCGTCGAGAAAGGCAAGGTACTGGACAACGCGTACGTCCCCGCGAGAAATCCGAACGGACATCCGGAGGGAGCGCCCTTCGAGCACTACGGCCCGCTCCAGAGCGGTGAGGCGATCCGGTATGCCGGTCAGATCCTTGACTTCGTCCGTTCTCAGATGGCCTGACGGCGCGGCGGTGGACGCCGCGGTGCGCGCCTGGGCTGCCGCGGAGACTCCTCGCCACCCTGGGATTCTGTCCCTCGGCTACTTCGGCTCTTACGCCAGGGGCGACTCCGGGGTCGGCAGCGACCTCGATCTCGTCGCCGTCGTCGGCGCCGCGGATGAGCCCTTCGAGCGCCGGGCACTCTCGTGGGACCTTTACCCCCTGCCCGTCCCGGCCGATCTCCTCGTTTACACGCGGGACGAGTGGAGCCGGATGGCATCCGGCGACAGCAGGTTCGCCCGGACGCTGCGTGCCGAGACCGTTTGGATCTTCGGGACGGTTCCCGGGGCCTGAAGGCGAGCGACGCTCAGCGCCCCTCCCCCTCCAGCCACCTCTCGCAGTCGATCGCGGCCCGGCAGCCGGCTCCCGCCGCGGTGACCGCCTGGCGGTAGACGTGGTCGTGCACGTCTCCCGCGGCGAACACACCGGGGATGTTCGTGTAGGACGAGCTGCCGTGGATCTCGAGGTATCCCTCGGCGTTCATCGGGAGGATCGTCTTGAACAGCGACGTGTTCGGCGTGTGGCCGATGGCGACGAAGAAGCCGGCGCAGGGACGCTCTCCCACGGCGCCCGTCTTCACGTTCCGGACTCGGACGCTCACGACCTTCTGGCCGTCGCCCAGGACCTCGTCCACGACGGAGTCCCAGACGACCTCGACCTTCGGGTTCTTGAGCAGGCGATCGACCATGATCTTCGAGGCGCGGAACGCGTCGCGCCGGTGGACCACGGTGGTGCGGGAGCCGTAGCGCGCCAGGAAGAGCGCCTCCTCCATCGCGGAGTCGCCTCCGCCCACCACCACGATCTCCTTGTCGCGGAAGAAGAACCCGTCGCAGGTCGCGCAGTAGGAGACGCCGCGCCCCGCGTACTCCTTCTCTCCCGGGATCCCGAGGGTGCGCGGCGAGGCGCCGGTCGCCACGATCACCGCGCGCGCGCGCGCCTCACCGTCGTCCGTCCAGACCCCGAACGGGCGCGACGAGAAATCCACCCTGGCCACGTCGCCGGGGAGGAACTTCGTGCCGAATCGCTCGGCCTGTTTGCGGAACAGGTCCATCAGCTCCGGCCCCATGATCCCCTCGGGAAAGCCCGGGTAGTTCTCCACGTCCGTCGTGTTCATGAGCTGGCCGCCCGCCAGGAGCCCCTCCGCGACCACCGGCGAGAGATTCGCTCGGGCGCAGTAGATGGCGGCGGTGAGCCCCGCCGGCCCGGACCCGAGGATCACGACGTCGTTCTGCGTCACCTTCGCCTCCCTCTAGTCGAGCTGCGTGCCCCGCGGGATGACGACGATGCCCCCCGCGGTCACGGTGAAGCGCTCCCGGTCCAATTCCGGGTCCTCCCCGATCACGAACCCGGGCGGGACGCGGACCTCCTTGTCCACGATCGCCCGGCCCACCCGCGCGTAGCGGCCGACCTCGACGCCGTCCATCAGCACGCTCTCCGCGACTTTGGCATACGAGTTCACGCGCACGCCGGGCCCCAGCACCGACCTCTCCACGCGGCCACCGCTGACGATCACCCCGCCGCTCAGGATGGAGTCGAGAGCGAGGCCGATGCGCCCGCCGGGCTCCTCCTGAGCGAACACGGTCTTCGCCGGCGGGAGCTGGTGCGGGACCGTGCGGAGCGGCCAATCCCGGTCGTAGAGGTTGAACACCGGGTCCACCGACACGAGATCCATGCTCGCGGCGTAGTACGCGTCCAGCGTTCCGATGTCCCGCCAGTAGAGCATCTGCTTCCGGTTCTCGTCCACGAACGGGTAGGCGTACACCTTCTCGGAGCCGACCAGGTTCGGCAGGATGTTGTGACCGAAGTCGTGCCGGCTCTCCTGCCGGGCGTCGGTGCACAGGGCGCGTACGAGGCTCTCGGTCTCGAAGCAGTACACCCCCATGTTCACGAGAGCGCGGTCCGGTCGGCCGGGCACCGGGCGCGGATCGGAGGGCTTCTCGGTGAAGGCGACGATTCGCCAGTCCTCGTCCACCTCGATCACGCCGAACGCCGACGCGTCCTCGATCGGAACCTCGACGGCGGCCGCGGTCGCCACCGCCCCCTTGGCCTCGTGCATCTCCAGCATCTTCCGGTAGTCCATCTTGTAGATGTGATCGCCCGACAGGACGATCACGTGCCGGGGCTTCTCCTGCTCGAGCAGGTAGATGTTCTGGTAGACCGCGTCGGCGGTGCCGGCGTACCAGCGCTGCCCGACCCGGAGTTGCGGCGGGACCGTGTAGATCCACTCGCCGAGCTCCGCCGAGAAGATCGGGTCCCACCCCTGCTTGATGTGCCTCTCGAGGCTCCCGGACTTGTACTGGGTCAGGACGAACATCTTCCGCAATCCCGAGTTCAGGCAGTTCGACAGGGTGAAATCGACGATCCGGTAGATCCCGCCGAAGGGCACGGCGGGCTTGCCGCGGTCGCGGGTGAGAGGGTAGAGGCGCTCTCCCTGCCCGCCTGCGAGCACCAGCGCCAGCACGTCCTGCAGGATCACCGACCGTCGGCCCATCGCTCAGTCCCCCTCGTGACGTGGGGAGCCCTTACTTGGGCTCCTCCGCGGGTCCCTCGCCGCCGGAGCGGGCCGCGAGGAGCTCCCGCACCTTGCCTCGGAGCTCGGTGGTGTCCGCGCTCTTGATGATGTAGGCGTCGGCGGCCCAGCTAAGGAAATTGTCCTTGTAGGACGAGTAGGCCGAGTTGAGCACGACCGGGATCTTCGGATGCTTCTCCAGGATCCGGCCCATCGTCTCGAGCCCGTCCATGCCGGGCATCCTGATGTCCAGGACGACCAGGTCGGGCGACCCCGACTCGAGAGCTTCGAGCCCCTCCACGGCGTTCGCGGCGGTGATTACCTCGTACCCCTCCTGCTCCAGGTCGTGCTTGTAGAGCAGTCGTAGGTTCTTCTCGTCCTCAACGACCAGGATTTTCGGCATCGTTCGATTCCTCCTGCGCTGCCGGGAGCCTCAAGTAGACCGTCGTCCCCGAGCCCACCTGGCTGTCGACGTGGATCTCCCCCCGGTGATCGGCGATGATCTGGCTCGCGATGGTGAGTCCGAGCCCCGACCCCGTCGCCTTTGTGGTGAAGAACGGCTCGAAGATCCGCCCGCGCACGTCCGCCGGGATCCCGATGCCCGTGTCCTCCACGGCCAGCTCGATCCCGCCCGGCACCTCCCGCACCCGGAGCGTGAGCGTGCCGCCGTGGGGCATCGCGTGAACGGCGTTCCTCATGACGTTGACCAGGGCCTGGAACATCTGGTTGCGGTCGGCGGCCGCGGGCGCGAGCCCGGACTCCGCGTCCACCCGCCCCACGACCCCCGCGTCGTCCACCTCCCAGCGGAGCAGGTCGAGCGCCTCGGTCGCCAGCTGGGCGAGGTCGACCCGACCGATCCGGGGAACCGCGGGTCGCGAGTAGTCGAGCACCTCCCGCACGATGGTCTCGAGCCGCCGCACCTCGTCCACGATGATCTGGATGGACTCCCGCTTCGTGTCCTGTGGAGGGACCTCGCGGAGGAGGGACCTCGCGAAGCCGCCGATCGCGACCAGAGGGTTCCGGATCTCGTGAACGACCCGGGCCGCCATCTCGCCCACCGCGGAGAGCCGCTCGGTCCGAAGGAGGCGCTCCTGGTTCTCGCGGATCTCCTGGGTCGCTTTCTCGAGGGACGCCACCTGGGTCTCGAGCTCTCCAATCAGCCTCGCCCGCTCGATCGCAAGGCCCGCCTGCATCCCGAGGAGCTCGAGCACGCCCACGTCGTCGTCCTCGATCGGACGGCCGGTGATCGCGTTGTCCGCCAGGAGGAGCCCCACCGGCTTCCCCTCGGCCACGAGGGGGACGGCGACGAAGTCGCCCACTCCCAGCCTCTGCAGGAGCTGGGAGCTCACCGGCCGGCCGTCCGGCATCTCGCGTCCACCCTGGACGCGGACGGTGGACGGCGCGTGCAGCGAGCCGATCAGGAAGTTGTCGCGATCGGCGAGGCGCGCCGTGATTCCCCGGACGATCTCGTTCACCCGGCTGCTGGTCCGCTCGACGAACGGCTCGTACTCACGGAGGAGCTTCCTCAAGCCCGCCTTCGAGCGGGACAGCTCGTCCCAGATCCGGTGGGCATCCTCCGGATCGGACGGGCCGATCGCCACCTTCCCCCGGAGCTCGCCGCGCTTGTCGTCGGCGAGCAGAAGGAAGGCCCGGTTGAATCGAAGCCCCTCTCCGGCGGTCGCGCCGACGAGGATGGTCCGCAGGATCTCGTTCAGCCCCATGGCGGACTGGAGGGCCTCCGCGATCTCCCGGATGATGGAAAGCTGGGCGACGCGCCGCTCGAGGTTGCGCTCGAGGGCTTTCGATCCGGTCAGGTCGAGGACCAGGTAGAACGCTCCCTGGGCCGCACCCTCCGCTCCCGGGATCTCGGTGCGGGTCACCATGACCCGGAGCTGGCGCCCCTCGTGGGTGCGGTGCTGCGCCTCGTATCGGTAGGTGGCGCTCCCCGGCGACGTTTCCGGCGCGTTCGGGACGATCTCCTCGACGATCTCGCTCCACCGCCGTCCGACCGCCTCTTCCCCCGGCCGCCCGTAGAGCGAGGCGGCGCCTCGGTTCCAAGCGCGGACGATGCCGCTCGCGTCCACCAGGACCACGGGGATCGACCAAGCCGCGATCAGGCGGACCAGGTCCATGGTCCCGCCCTGGAAGAACTGCTCGATCCCTTCGGCCCCGCGGATCTCCCGCGCCAGCTCGATCCACCGCCTCTCCGCCAGGCCGGGGACGCGAAGGGGGGCGACGGTCACCTCGAAGATGCGGGGGCGCGGGTCGGCGCCCTGGACCAGCCGCAGCACCCGCCGGAGCGGCCCCTCCTGCGCGCTCAGCTCCAGGAGGCACGGCTCGCACGGCCGACTGCTGCCGGCGAACACCTCGGTGCACGATTTTCCGAGCGCCTCCTCGGCGCGTACCCCGGGTAGCATTCCCGAGGCCCAGACCACCTTCCGGTCGGCGCCGAACACTGCGGCTCCGAGGCGGCCGACCTCCATCACGCGGGCGATCAGGTCCTCGCACGCGACCGGCAGATCCGGAAACTCCCGGTTCATTTCGCCTTCCACATCGCCTCCGGCGGGTTCGGAACGCGAGCGCTCATCGCCTCCGCGTACGCCGCCACGTATTGTCTCGCCGGGCGCTCCCAGGAGAAGTCGGCCGCCATCCCGCGGATCATGAGTCCACGCCAGAGCTTCCGATCGCGAAACGCGCGAGCCGCCCGACGCACGGTCTTGAGCAGCTCCGCCGGCTCGTACGCCCGGAACACGAACCCGTTGGCCCGATCCGGGTCCTCGTCGAGGTCCACCACGGTGTCCCCCAGGCCGCCCACCGCCCGAACCAGCGGCACCGTACCGTAGCGCAGGCTGTACATCTGGTTGAGGCCGCAGGGCTCGTAGCGGGACGGCATCAGGAACATGTCCGAGCCGGCCTCGATCCGATGGGCGATTCCCTCGTCCTGCCCCGAAAGGAACGCGAGACGGCCGGGGTGCTCCGACGCGGTCTCGCGGAGCACCGTCTCGAACCTCGCCTCTCCCGTCCCGAGGATCACGACCTGGATCCCGTCGCGGAGGATCGCGTCGAGCACCGGAACCACGAGGTCGATCCCCTTCTGGGACACGAGGCGCGTGACCATGCCCACGAGGGGAACCCCGCGGGCGGGCGGCTCGAGACCGGTCTCCTCGAGCAGCGCGGCCTTGACCTTCCCCTTGCTCGCGAGGCGGTGAGGGTCGTAGCGGAACGGTAAGTGAGAATCCGTCGCGGGATTCCAGGCTTCGACATCGATCCCGTTCAGGATCCCGCGAAGGCGTCCGGCTCTCGCGGCCAGAACCCCCTCGAGCCCGGCCCCGAACTCCGGCCCGCTTCGGATCTCCACGGCGTAGCGCGGGGAGACCGTGGTCAAGAGGTCCGCCGACTCGAGACCGAGCTTCATCAGGTTGACCCGGCCATGGTACTCGAGAGGGCCGGCCGGGAAATCGAGGCCCTCTGGGAGCCCCGAGTCCTCGATCCAGGACCGCGGCTCGATCCCCTGGTATCCGAGGTTGTGCGCGGTGAAGACCGTGGCGGGACGCCGGTCGCGGACCGGCGGCCCCCACCGGATCAGTGCGGGGAGCAGGGCCGCCTGGTGGTCGTGGGCGTGGACGACGTCGGGCACGAAGCCGTTGTCGCCGATCTCCGCGTGGATCGCCCGGCAGAAGAGCGCCCAGCGCAGCCCGTTGTCCGGGTAACCCATCCGGGTGGCCGGGTCCACGTAGATCCCGGGACGCCGGAACAGCTCGTGGGCGAACAGGAGCACGGGCGACGGGAGCGCCCCTCCCTCGCACCGCGAGACGATCACCGCCGTGCGCCCCTTGGCCAGGCGCACCGCGACCTCGGTGCGGTTCACCTCGTGGGCGCCCGCCGGGAGCGCGGCTTCGACCTCCGGGAAGCGCGGCAGGGCGCAGCGGACCTCGTGCCCGAGAGCGCAGAGCGCGCGGGAGAGCGATCCCACCATGTCGGCGAGCCCGCCGACCTTGGCCAGCGGCCACAGCTCCGTGGAGGCCATCAGGATGCGCACGCGCTCCCTCAGAGGATCGCCTCGCGGAGGAACGCGGCGGCCTCCTCCGGTGCGGTCGGGTTGATGTAGAAGCCGCTCCCCCACTCGAACCCCGCGACCCGGGTCAGCCGCGGGAGGACCTCGATGTGCCAGTGGAAGTCCAGCGGCAGGGTATCCCAGTAGTTCCTGCGGCGGACCAGCGTCTCGGTGTTGGGGGCGGTGTGGAGCATGAAGTTGTACGGCGGGTCGCGGAGCACCCCCTTGAGCCGCGCCAGGAGGTCTTGCAGGCAGCGGGAAAGCGCCGCGAGCACCGGCCCCGGCTCCTCGGCGAACGAATGGCAGTGGCGCCTGGGGATGATCAGCATCTCGAACGGGAACCGGGAAGCGTACGGAGCGAACGCCGCGAAGTGCTCGTCCAGGATCACGATGCGCTCCCGCGTCTCGATCTCCTGCAGCATGAGGTCGCAGTAGATGCAGCGCTCTTTCAGGTGGTAGTGCTGGCGGGCCGACTCGAGCTCCACCGAGATCGCCCTGGGCGTGACCGGGGTCGCGATGATCTGAAGGTGGGGATGCGGAAGCGCGGCCCCTGCCGCCGCGCCGTGGTTCTTGAACAGGAGGGAGTACTTGAATCGACCGTCCCGCATCAAGTCCCGGAGCCGGTCCTGGCAGAGCGCGAGAACCTTCTCGATCTGGACGGGCTCCATGTCCGCGAGGTGCAGGTCGTGCCGCGGCGTCTCCACGATCACCTCGTGGGCGCCGATCCCGCGCATCCGGTCGTACATCCCGACGGCGCGCCGATCAAGATCACCCTCGATCGTCAGGGCCGGGTACTTGTTCGGGAAGACCCGCGCCTCCCACCCCGGCCCGTTGGGAGGCGAGCCGTGCGGGCGGATCGCGGTGATCTCCGGCGGGGTCTTGTCCTCCCTCCCAGGGCAGAACGGGCAGAACTTCGGCTCGGGGAAGGGCTCCCGCGGCGAGAGGAAGTCCTCGGGCCTGCGGCTCCGCTCCGTCGCGATGATCACCCACCGCCGCGAGAGGGGGTCGTGTCTCAGTTCCGACATCGCTCGTCCTTTCCGGTGCGACGGCGCCCGCCGCGGGCTAGCCGAAGAATACGCTCGCGAGATCCAGGAGCGACGCGTCCACGGTCCTGAGCCGTGCGACCGCGTCCGCCAGGGGAACGGGCTCGAACCGCCCGCCCCTGAGCGCCGCCATCATGCCGAACTTCCCCTCGTCGACCATGTCGGCCGCGAGGACTCCGTAGCGGGTCGCAAGCCACCGGTCGTACGCGGTCGGGGTGCCGCCGCGCTGCACGTGGCCGAGCGCGACCGAGCGGGTCTCGAAGCCGGTGCGCCTCTCGATCTCCTTCGCGAGCCGCTCGCCGATCCCGCCCAGGAGCACGTGGCCGAAGGCGTCCTTGTCGACCTCCTTGGTCACGGCTCCCTCGGGGAGGACCGCGCCCTCGGCGGCGACGATGATGCTGAAGTTCTTGCCGCGCGCCCGCCGGCTCAGGATCGCGCCACACACCGCCTCGACGTCGACCGCCCGCTCCGGGACCAGGATGTAGTCCGCGCCGCCGGCCAGGCCCGTGTGGAGCGCGATCCAGCCGGCGTGCCGTCCCATCACCTCGAGGACGATGGTCCGGTCGTGGGACTCGGCGGTGGTGTGGAGCCGGTCCACGGCCTCGACCGCGATGGACACGGCGGTGTCGAATCCGAACGTGACGTCGGTCCCCGACAGATCGTTGTCGATGGTCTTCGGGACGCCGACCACGGGGCGGCCGGCCGAGGCCAGCCGCGCGGCCACCCCCAGCGTGTCCTCGCCGCCGACGGCGACGAGCGCGTCGAGGCCGAGGGCCCCGAAGTTCTCCTCCACCTTGCTCACGTCCTCCGGCCTCTTGAACGGGTTGGTGCGGCTCGTCCCCAGGATCGTGCCGCCGCGATGGAGGATCCCCGACGTGGCGGCCAGGGTCAGCTCGACCCGGTCGCCCTCGATCATCCCCTTCCAGCCCTTGCGGATGCCGAGCACGCGCTGGCCGCGGGACGCGGCCCGCCTCACCACCGCCCGGATCACCGCGTTCAGGCCGGGGCAGTCCCCGCCCCCGGTCAGGATGCCGATCGTCTTCATCGCGTCGCTCCTCCTAGAGAATCCAGTCGAATTGCGAGGGGTCGTCCGCCGCGGCCGGGATCGTCAGGCTCCCCTCGGCGGGAACGCGTTGCGATCCTCCTTGCCCCTTCTCGACCTCCACTTGAAACCGCAGCGCCTCGCCCGGGCCCGCGAGCATCGCGACCGGCACGGCCGCCTCGACGATCCGGTCCACCGCGACCCGCACCTCGCCGGCCCTTCCCTCGCCGCGCTCGGGGAGGGGGACACGTACGGTCCGCTCGGGCTCGCCGGGAACGCGCACGATCAGCACGCCGCCGCCCAGGCTCGCCGAAGCCGGCGCATCGAAAGGATCGAGCCTCAGGAAGAGGCACGCGTCGTCCCGCCCGAAGCGCACTTCCCGAACGAGCCGCGTCGCCGACTGCATCGCTCCCGACGCCGCCGCGGCGCGGCCCGCCGGGAGCCACTCGAAGTAGTCGGTGACCCGACCGTCCACGCTCGCCCGGACCGGGCCGGTGGGAGGCACGAACCCCCGCGCCGTGCTCCTGCGGATCGGCTCGGTCAGGACCGCGGGGGGCTCGAGCCCCGCGAAGCGGTGCGCGGCGCGGAGCTTCCGCCGGAACCCCGCGTCGAACTCCGCCGCGTGCGGCGTCGGGTGGTCGTCGCCGAACCACCAGAACCAATCGCTCCCTTCGGCGGCGAACACCGCTCGCCACGCCGGATCGGCGAAGCTCGGCGCCCCCCGCGCCTTCGCGATCGCCTCGCGCGTCTCCGCCAGAAGCTCCCAGGCCCGGTTCTTCTCCGGGTGGCCGATCCACGTGGCGAGGTTCCGCCCGATCCAGGAGCCGGCGACGACCCGCGGCAGCGTCCTGGCCGCCGCCGGGTCGGCCGCGTCCCGGGCCGCCAGGGTGACGACGCCCGGGTCGGACTCGAGCGCGGCGTAGAGCGAGTCGAGGAACACCTGTCCGTTGTCGGGGTAGTACTCCCAGGCGTTCTCGCCGTCGAGGATCACCGAGACCGTGTACGGCCCCTCCTCCGGCGGGAGCGCCGCGCGCAAGTGGTGGAGCCGCCGGATGAAGTCTTCGACCGCGGTCGCCGCCGACCAGGCCGAGTACACGAAGCCGATCCGGTCCGACAGGTCGTGATCGCGGAAGAGCAGCACCGGCCCGCGCCCGTGCTTCCAGGGGCGATAGAGGAGCGTTCCGCGCCTCACCTCCGCGCGATCCGCCGGGACCGACTCTCCCAGCGACCCGAACAGGACGTCCTCGTCGCTCGCGGCCCACCGGTAGCCAGCGTCGGCCATGAGGCCGAGCGAAGCTTCCGAGATCGATCCCTCAGAAGGCCAGCCACCGGCGGCGCGCCGCCCGAACCCCTTCTCGAAAGCCCCGAGGGCCTGCTCGAGCTGGAGCCGAGCGTCCTCGGCGTGCCGGAACGCCGCGGCCGGCAACCGGATCCCCGGCAGCGCCTCCCGCGCCGAGTCGAGCCCGCACAGGAGCGGCAGGATCGGGTGGTAGTAAGGGGTGACCGAGAACTCCACGTTCCCCGCCTCCAGTAGGCGTTTCCACCGGGGCAGCACGTCCCTGAGGAAATCGCGCTGGATCGTGAGCAGGGTCCTCTTCTCGTCCTCGGTGTAGCGCTGGCCCTTGTCCCGGAGCGCGCGCACCCGCGGATCGGCCCTCAGGATCGGCCCGCACCAGACCAGATGGAAGAGCACCTGCATGTCGCGGATCGCGGCCTCGTCGAACCGGTCCACGACCGCGGCGGGAAGGTCCTCGATCCCGTAGTCGCCGCGAAGGGCCGAGAGCTCCATGACCCGCCTCAAGCCCTTGGCCATCGTGTCCCGGTTGAAGGAGAAGAACTGGCTGACCACGAACCGCCGCTCGTCGGGGGAGAGCGACGACGCGGGACGCTCGGCGATCGCCAGGAAGGGGTCGGGAGGGGCGGTGCCGTCGGCGATGTCGCGGATCTGGTCGAGGAGCGACGGCACCACGTTGACCGTCGCCCGGACGCCGGGATGCCGGACCAGGTGCTCGGTGACGTCCACGTAGTCCTTGAGGGCGTGGAGGCGGGTCCACGGCATCGCCGCGGCGCCCGTCAGGCTGTCCGTGTAATCCGGCTGGTGGAAGTGCCAGAGGAGCACCAGCCGGATCGGTGGTCGATCGGAAGACATCAACGGCGACCTTTCTGCCCAGAAGAAGCGCGATTATACTCCGGCGAAGCGGCGGCAACGCCGCCGGGGGCGGCGAAGAGGACCTCGAATGCGACGGATCAGGACCTCCGACCGGGCGATCGCCGCCATCCCGAAGGTCGAGCTGCACCAGCATCTCGACGGCTCCATCCCCGTTCGGACCACGTGGGCGCTCATGAAGCGTCACGGCCTCAACCCGGTGGCCACCGAGCGGGAGATGAAGCGGCTCCTGCAGCTTCAGCCCGAGGACGAGGGATCGCTCCTCTCGTACCTGGACAAGTTCCACTACCCCCTTTGGATCACCCAGTTCTACGAGAACATCACCCGGGTCACCCGGGACATCCTCGACGAGGCGTACTCCCACGGGGTGAGGACGCTGGAGCTGCGGTACTCGCCGTCGATCCACACGTTCGGAGGGCTGACCCTGAGGCAGGCCATCCGGGCGGTGCTCTCCGCCATGAACGACGCGGCGCGCCGGCACGAAGACCTCGAGACGGGGCTGATCGTGATCTCGATGCGCCAGCACGGCCCCCACATCGCCAAGATCATCGCCCGGCAGGCCATCGCGGAGGCCCAGCACCTCCACGAGCGAACCGGGGTGATCGGCTTCGACCTCGCAGGGGCGGAGCGGGGGAACCCCCCGAGCTTGTTCCGGGAAGCCTACGAGATCGCTCGCCGGGGAGGGCTCGGAATGACGGTCCACGCCGGGGAGGACGAGGGGCCGGACCGCATCCGGGAAGCGGTGGACCTGCTGGGCGCCGACCGGATCGGGCATGGCTGCTCGGCGATTCGGGACCGAGCGCTCCTGAGGCGCCTCGCGCGCGATCGGATCCTGGTCGAGTGCTGCATCACGTCGAACTTCCAGACCGGGGCGGTCCGTGCCGGCGAGGTCCATCCGATCTTCACGTTCCTCGAGCACGGGATCCCGGTGGCGGTGTGCACCGACAACACCACGGTGAGCGGAACCGACCAGACCCAGGAGAACCGGTTGCTGCTCGACCGGCTGAGCGCCCGGGACGTGGCGGCCATCCACCGCCGCGCGGCGGAGCACAGCTTCATCCGGCGGATGCCGATGTTCCTCGAGCGCCGAGGGCCGCTCCGCTCGGCCGCGCGCCGAGGCTGACCCGCTTCTACTTCGTCGAGACCGTGAGGGTCAAGTAGCTGGACCGCGTGATGACCCCGTCCGCGCCGTTGACGAAGATCCCGTAGCTTCCCGTCTTCGCGCTGCTCGAAACGGTCAGCGTGAGAACGCTGTTCGCCGAGCCGTTCGCCTGTGGCAGGACGGGATTGACGGCGAACGCGTACGTGACCTTCGCCGGCACACCCTGGACCGTCAGCGTGACCGGTTTGGCGTAGCCGTTGATCGACGACACCGTGCAGGTGACGGCGCCGCTCTGGCCCTTCGGCACCGTCAGCGACGACGGACCGCAGTGGAGCGAGAAGTCGGGCACCGGCACTGCCGTCGTCGTAAAGGTGAGCGGCGCGCTCCAGCTCCCGGCGCCGCAGCCGTTGACGCCGCGGGCTCTCCAATAGTAGGTCCGGCTGTAGTCGAGGGCCGGGGCCACGGTCCACGCGCTGGATGCGAGCCCGCTCTCCGACCGGACCAGGCTGCCGAACGCGGAATCCGTCGCGACCTGCACCTCGTAGGATGTGGATCCCGAGGAGTCGCTCCAATCCAGGAGGGCCGCGATGGGAACGTCGATCGCCCCGTTCCCGGGGCTCGCGAGCGCGGGCACCGTCGGCACCCCGCAGCCGGGATCGACCGCGAACACGAGATCGTCGTGGTCGTCCCACGCTCCGGCACTGCAGGGAGTGGGGCTTCCGCCGTATCGGAACTGGGCGCGGATCGCCTGCTCGAGCCCCGAAGGCAGGTTGAATTCGCTCGAGAGCACCTGCGCGCCGCCTGACGACGGGGCGAGCGTGCCGAGCAGGACCCAGCTCGGGTTGACGACGCTCGCCGTGTGGTACAGGTCGAGCCGGTCCGAGGTGTAGCGCGCCGGGTCCGCCCAGACGGTCGTCTCGATGCGCACCGTCTTCCCCTCCCGCAGGTTGCCGGCGTCCACCGTCGATAGCCGGATCCGATCGCTCGACTCCTCCACGTGGAACGCGCCGGAGGTGCCGTCCGCGCAGGCGCCGGCGATCGTGTTGGGTGCGTTCGCCTCCGGGCCGAGGCCATCCCGGCCGCGGAGGAGAACCGACGAGTCGCAGAGGGGATTCACGGTCGAGCACCGGGGCGCTCCCCGCGTTGGATCGTAGCTGGCCGTCCCCGGCGGGGGAGGGAGGGTCGTGAAGCTGGAGACGACCCCGTAGGCGCCGGGATCGCAGGCGCTGATCGTCCGCGCTCGCCAGTAGTACGTGACCGCGTAGTCGAGCGGCGGGGAAATGCTCCAGGCGCTGCCGGCCACTTCGGACGACGCGACGATGCCGTCGAACGCCGGATCGGTCGCGACCTCGACGTCGTAGGACAGCGCCCCCGAGACGTCGCTCCAGTCGAGCGTCGGCGCGACCGCGACGCCGGTCGAGCCGCTCGGTGGGGCGAGGAGGCTCGGCGGATCCGGCGGGGCGCAGCTCGCCACGGGAGTGGCCGCGACGCAGGGGCTCGCCGGGCCGAAGCAGTTCGAGGAGGACCCCACCGCCACCACGTTGTAGGCGTAGGACCTGCCGTCGAGAAGCCCCGTGTCCTCGTACGCCGTTCCGGTGACGCCGGCGGGGGTCAGGTTCACCTTCCCGAAGTCGCAGCCCGCCTGCCCCTCCGTCCGGAGCACCCAGTAGCGCGACGCGCCGCTCACCGCGCTCCAGGACAGCGACACCCTTTCGTCCCCCGCGATGGCCGTCACCACCGGCGCCGTGGCGGGGCCGGCGGCGCAGCCGCTGTTCCTGGGGGTCGGAGTGCCGCAGGCGATACCGTGCCGATTGAAGGCCGCCTGGATCGCGGTCATGTGGGGGGTCCCGTCGCCGAGGTTCCCGTCGTCGTCGTCCGCGGCCAGCCACTGCATGTAGCCGCTGTCGGAGGCGCAGCCGTCCGACGTCTTCTTCTTGCAGGTGCACGCGTGCCACGCCCCGACGTTCCCGCTCCCCTGGTAGAACAGCTTGTTGCCGACCAGGAAGGCCGTGCTCGAGTCGTATCGGAACGGAGCGCCCCTCAGATCGCGCGCGACGAGATCCCAGGCGGCCTGACGGACGGGGGCGGCGGCGCAGTGCGTCTCGCGCCCGCATGGCCCGGAACCCGCGACGCAGCTCGAGCAGACGAATCCCACGGCGGTGTCGGGCGTGTTCGGAACGTGCTTCGCCCAATCCGCGTCCCTGAGGCCGGAGCAGTCGGTGTCGCAGTGAGCGGTCCCCACCTGGGCTTCGTTCGCGTTGATCCCCGTGCCATCCGACGTCCCGGGGCAACCCGTGGCGTACGTCGACCAGAAACCGTAGCCCACGCAGGATGCCTGGTCCCGATAGATGGCGGCGACGTCGGCGTACGCCTCGCTGGAGTTGCTGAGCAGGCCCCCGGCGTCGTTGTCGTCGAGGCCGTGTCCCCACTCGTGATCGAAGATCGCCGCGATCTCGCCGGTGTTCCGGCAGCCGCCGCCGCTCTTGAAGAAGTTGACCGTCACGTAATCGTAGAAGGCGTTGCAGGTCTGGTCGAGGTTCACGTTGGCCGTGAGCTGCCCCTTGAGCCACGTGTTGTCCGGCAGCCAGCCTCGCGCCTGCTCCGCGATCCGGTTCAGCTCGTAGAACGCGGACCGCGACGCCGGTGTGTTCCCGGCTCCTCCCGACCCCGGCGTCACGCAGTCGTGCTGTCCGTTGCTCCCCCCGAGACGCACGCTGCCGAGCGCCGTCGCGCTCAGCGGTCCGCAGGTGTCCAGGACCCTGATGTACTTTCCGCTCAGCGTGGTGGTCGCGTTGCCGCCCGTGTAGTCGAACACGCCGCCGCTGCCGGTGAAATTGGCGGGCGCCCTTAGCCCCGTATCGGCGTAGGGCATGGGAGTGCCCGGCTGCATCTCCCCGCAGAAGTCGGGCGTGGGACAGACCTCGGTGTCGGTGAGCGGATAAGCGCCGCCGACGATCTTCTGATCGACGTAGAGGTTCTTGTCCTCGAACGCGGTCAGCTCCCCCGTCTCAGCGTCCACCAGCGCCTCCCACCGCTCCGGATCGGGATCCCTCGCGAATTCGAACGACCAGACCAGGCGGTGGCCGATCCCCTTGCCGACCGGGCCGGCGAACGCCTCTCCGGACTCGTACTCGGACGGCGCGTACGGGACGATCTCGAGCGCCGGGTCCTTGACGAGCCGATCCTGCGCCCGTCTTCCCCCGGCGCGTGCGAATCCGGTCTCGAGTGCGTCCTGCCACGAGACGGCCGGGAGGGTTCGCGTGCGCACGTCCAACCAGGTCGAAGCTCCGAGGGTGACCAGGTTGCCGTGACTGAGGGTCGCGGTGACGCGCCCGTAGCGGACCGGGATGCCGTCGACCTCCTGTCCGATGCTGACCTGCCAGAGATCGTCCGTGACCCTCGTGGCTCGGACCTTCCCCAGCTGGGCCGTGTCGATGTTCAGCGCTTTCCGATTCTCCTCTACGAACCCGAGAACCAACTTCCCGACGACCTCGGCGTCGACGACCGCCACGCGGCTCCCGAGGATCCGCGAGACGTCGTCCAACGTTCGCGTGTTCCGCACGCCGTCGCCCGGAAGGAGAGGAAAGTGCCCGAGGATGTTGGTCGGCCGTCCCGATCGGGGATCGACGAAGACGTGGACGTCGGCGCCGTACCGAGCGAGGAAAGCGTCCCACTCCTGCCGGTTCGGCAGTTGCGGGAGGATTTCGGACAGCTCCACGTTGCTCGTGCTGATGCGGAGATCGGGCTTCGTCAGCTCTCTCGCTTTCGAGTCCGACTGCGTGCTCGTCGGCTGGAGCGCGTGAGCGACCGTCGCGAGAAGGCAGATGAGAACGACGAGCACGGCCGCGCAAGCGGGTCGATTGGAAGACATGGGTCACCCCCCCCCTCCGCATCCAATACGGCGACCCCACCGCAATGTCAACGAATTCCAGGCACCGAAACGAACTCCAGGAACCGCGCGGAAGTCCCGCGGCGGGGGGAGGCGGCACGGGGTTACAATGAGCCCGGAGAGGAGAGGGACCACGACATGGGCTCCGATGCCGACCGCCTGCGCATCGAGCGTCTGATCCAGCGCCAGATCCGGGAGTGGGACCTGAGGCGCAGGCTCGCCGAGGAGGGGGGGGAGGCCGCGCGCCGCGAGATCGCCCACCTTCCCGAGGGCCCCTGGGTCGCGATCGCCAAGCAGCTCGGCTCCGACGCCCGCCGCATCGCGAAAGCCCTCGGCGGGAAGCTCGGCTGGCAGCTCTTCGACAAGGAGATCGTCGAGACGATCGCCCTCGAGACCCACACCCGGGAGCGGATTCTGTCCCGCCTGGACGAGAAAGCCGTCGGAAGGTTCGACGACCTGCTCTCGGAGCTGGTCGTGCCGAACCATCTCGATCAGCTCACGTTTCTACGCGAGATGGGGAAGGTGATCTGGGCGCTGGCGCGGCAGGGGCACGTGATCCTGCTCGGTCGCGGCGCGAACTGGTTCCTGGACCCGCGCTACGGCTTGAGGGTTCGCGTCGTCGCCCCCTTCGACACCCGGGTCGCGCGCGTCTCGGAGCGCGAGAGGATCGGACCCAAGGAGGCGGCGAGCCGGGTGCGCGAGACCGACGCCTCCCGGGCCGCGTTCATCCGCCAGGTCTACCACCGCGACATCGACGACCCGCTCGGCTACGATCTCGTGCTGAACACCGAGGCCCTCGACATCGAGACCGCCGCCGAGACCGTGCACGGCACGCTCCGCCGCAAGCTGGGCGCGGTGGTCTGACGGGCGAAACCGGTCCATCTCTGAGATCATCGAACCTGCGCGGGCGAGCGTACCGAGGTCCCCGGGGCGCGCGGGGTGCCCGTGTCCCCGACGTCCGAAGCGCCCCGGCGGCGACGAAAGGAGAGAGAATCCCGATGGAAACCTACTATCGCCCTCACGACCTCGACCGCTTCTCCGAGATGGGGCTGAATCGAGAGGATCTCTGGGCGAAGTTCATGGATTACTACGGCGCGGTGTTCGCGGAGGGAGCCTTGACCGCGAGGGAGAAGGCGCTCATCGCCCTCGGCGTCGCCCACGCCGTCCAGTGCCCGTATTGCATCGACGCTTACACCCAGTCCTCGCTGCGCCACGGGGCGGACCTCGACCAGATGACCGAGGCGGTCCACGTGGCCAACGCGATTCGGGGCGGCGCGAGCCTCGTCCACGGCGTCCAGATGAGGAACGTCGCCGCGGGCCTGGGCCTCGAGAGCCGATGAGCGGTTCCGAGCGTATCGGCCCGCGGGACCAGCTCCTCGCCCTCGAGGCGGCCGGAGCCCCGGAGTTCGACGACGTGCTCGAGCGCCACGGCGTCGAGCGGCTCGAGGCCGACGGGGTCGAGGTCCTCCAGGTGAACGTCGGCCGGGTCTGCAACCAGACCTGCGCGCACTGTCACGTGGACGCCGGCCCGCACCGGACGGAATCCATGGGAAGGGAGGTCGCGGAGCAGTGCGTCGAGATGCTCGGCCGTTCGGGGATCCCCACGCTGGACATCACCGGCGGCGCCCCGGAGCTGAACCCGAGCTTCAGGTGGCTCGTCGAGCGGGGCCGCGCCCTCGGCCGACGGGTGATCGACCGGTGCAACCTGACGATCCTGCTGGTGCCCGCCTACGCCGACCTGCCGGACTTTCTCGCAGCGCACCGGGTTGAGGTGGTGGCCTCGCTGCCGTCGTTCCGGCCGCTCGGGACGAACGGGCAGCGCGGCCAAGGGGTGTTCGAGAAGAGCCTCGAAGCGCTCCGGCGGCTCAACCGGGCCGGCTACGGCGGCGGAGGGGACCTCAGGCTCCACCTGGTCCACAACCCGGTGGGGGCGTTCCTCCCCGCGAGCGAAGCGTCCCTCGAGCGGGAGTACCGGCGTGAGCTCGAGGGGCGGCACGGCGTCGTGTTCGACGAGCTGCACACGCTCACCAACATGCCGATCGGCCGGTTTCTCGAATCGCTCGAGGGCACGAACGGCCTCGAGAGGTACCTGCGCCTCCTCGTGGACTCGTTCAACCCCGCCGCCGCGAGGTCGGTCATGTGCCTTACGTATCTCTCGGTCGGGTGGGACGGGACGCTCTACGACTGCGACTTCAATCAGATGCTCGGTCTGGCGGTCGACCATGGCGCGCCGCGGACCCTCGCCGAGCTGCTGCGCACCGGCATCGTCCGGCGCCGCGTGGTGACGGGGCCGCACTGCTTCGGCTGCGCGGCGGGCTCGGGCTCCTCCTGCGGAGGCACCCTCACGAAGGGCTGAGAAGTTCCGGCCACACCGTCGCCAGAGCGCGGAGATCCTCGGGGGTGTCGAGATCGCGCAGCGTCTCGAGCAGCTTCACCCGGGCGCCGGCGCGCTCCAGGAGTTCGAGGGTCGCACGCGCCACCCGCTCGGTGGACCAGGGCACGTCGCGGAAGACGGGGAGAGGACGGGACAGGCCGAGGAGGTAGTAGCCGCCGTCCCTCGCCGGCCCCAGCACCGCATCGAACTCGTCGAGGGCGTCGAAGGCCCGCGCGAGGAGCGCCGCGTTGACGTCGGGACAATCGGTCCCGATCGCGACGACGTTTCGCGCGCCCTCGGCGAACGCCGCGGCGAAACCGCGCTCGAGGCGGGCGCCGAGATCCTCCGCGGGCTGCGGCCGCGTGTCGAACCGAGGGCCGATCCACGCCGCAGCGTCCCGGACCCGTTCGGCGGGATCGACCCAGGCGATTCGCGAGATCGCCGTCCGGTCGAGGCTCGAGGCCTGGCGCAGGACCTGCTCCGCCACGCGCCGGTAGACCGCCGCCGCACCCTCCTCTCCGAGGAGCGGGACGAGGCGCGTCTTGGTCCGTCCCGGAATCGGATACCTCAGGAAGACGAGGAGAGCCTCTCTGCGGTCCGGGGACGCGCCTGCCATCACGCCCGCTCTCGGATGCGGGCCAGCCGCGCCGCCGAGACGCCCAGCCGCTCCAGGACGAGGAGCGCGAGATCCGTTCCGCTGCTCCGCAAGAGCCCGCGAGTCTCCCAGCGCCTCGGCGAGGTCGGGAGCGGCATCGGGAGCCGCGCGAGCCTTCCCCTCCGCCTCGCTTCGCGCACCAGGTAGACGTCCTCGAACAGCGGAACGTCGCGGAACCCGCCGATCGCGTCGAAGGTCGCGCGACGGAGGAAGAGCCCCTGGTCGCCGAACGGCAGCCCGAAGAGCCTCACCCGCGCCGCCACCCCGTACTCCAGCAACCGGTACGCCCGCCGATCGCCGTCGAGCCGGAACCTGAAGGCGCCCAGGGAGGTCCCGGGGTCGTCGAGCGCCCGGCGGATCGCGGCGACTGCGCCCGGCCGCGGGACGCAGTCCGCGTGGAGGAACCAGAGGAGCTCGCCGGACGTCCCGGCGGCCCCGGCGTTCATCTGGCGCGCCCTCCCCCGCGGAGCGACGATCACCCGCACTCCCTCGAACGACCGAGCGACTTCACGGGTCCGGTCCCGGCTCCCGCCGTCCACGACCACCGCTTCCCAGGGAGCCGCCTCCGAGGTCAGCGCCGCGAGGCATCGCGCCAGCGGGCGCTCCTCGTCGAGGACCGGGATCACGATGCTCACGAGGCTGCTGCCGGACACGTCCGTTCCTCTCGGTTTGCGGTCGGCGGGCCAGGCCGCGCGAAACCTCGCCGGCCCACCGGCAACCAACTATACGGAATCCACAAGGCAGCGAAAGACCGAGGAGGGAAGCTGGAGTGGCCGAGGAGTATCCCCGCACGGCTCTCCGCCTGCTGGCCGCTCTCGCGGCGATCCTGTTGCTCTTCGCGTTCGGCCGCCGGGCGGCCGGTCTGCTGCCGCAACTCACGGGCTCGGTGGCGGCGCTCGGCGCGTGGGGCCCCGTGGCGTTCGTCGCCGGGTACGCGGTCGCCACGATCGCCTTCGTGCCGGGCTCGGTGCTGACCCTCGCCGCGGGGGCGATCTTCGGCCTCGCGGCGGGGACGGTCTACACGCTCCTCGGCGCGACGCTCGGCGCCTCGCTGGCGTTCCTGATCGCCCGTTACGCCGCGCGCGGGCCGGTCGAGAGGCGCCTCGCCGGGAGTCCGCGGTTCGCGGCGCTCGACCGGGCGATCGGCGCCGAGGGGCGGAAGATCGTGTTCCTGCTCCGCCTCTCCCCTGTCTTCCCGTTCAACCTGCTGAACTACGCGCTCGGCCTCACCCGCGTCCGGTTCTCGGACTACCTGACGGCGTCCGCCGGAATGATCCCGGGAACGGTGCTCTACGTGTACTACGGCAAGGTCATCGGGGACGTCGCGTCGCTCGCCGGCGGCGCCGGGGTGAGCCGCGGCGCCGGTTACTGGACGGTGACGGTGCTGGGCCTCGCGGCGACGGTCGCGGCCACGGTCCTGATCACGAGGGCGGCCCGCCGCGCGCTCGCCAGCGCGGAAGCGAGCCGATGAGCCCTTCGCTCGACGAGTTCGACCGGGCGCTCCTCGATCAGGTCCACCCCGGCGACTGGACGAACCCCGAGCCTCTCGACCGCTATCACCTCGTCGTGGTCGGCGCGGGGACCGGAGGACTCGTGTCGGCAGCCGGCGCCGCGGCGCTCGGGGCGAAGGTCGCCCTGGTCGAGCGGCACCTCATGGGGGGCGATTGCCTCAACGTCGGGTGCGTTCCGTCGAAAGCCCTCCTCGGAGCCGCGCGAGCGTGGCGTGGCGCGGGTCATGCCGCGTCCGGATACGGCGGACCTCCGGTCGCGGGCCCGGGCGACTTTGAAGCGGCGATGCGGCGGATGCGTCGCCTCCGCGCCAGTCTCGCGCCCCACGACGGCGCGCGGCGGTTCGCGGAGCTGGGCGTCCATGTCTTCCTCGGCCAAGGGACGTTCGTCGCGCCGGACGCCCTCGAGGTGGACGGCCGCACGCTCCGCTTCCGCCGGGCGGTGATCGCCACCGGCGCCCGCGCCGCCGTCCCGCCGATCCCGGGGCTCGCCGAAGCAGGCTACCTGACCAACGAGACGATCTTCTCCCTCACGGAGCTGCCGGAGAGCCTGGCGGTGATCGGCGCCGGACCCGTGGGCTGTGAGATGGCGCAGGCCTTCGCGCGATTCGGCAGCCGGGTGTCGCTGTTCGACGGGCGCGACAGGATCCTCCCGCGCGACGACCCGGACGCCGCCGACGTCGTGCGTCTCGCCCTCGCGCGGGACGGGGTCGATCTCCACCTGGGCACGCGGATCCTGCAGATGGAGCGGGAGGACGGCCGGACGCGGGTGCGTTACGAGCGGGAGGGCAGGGAGCTTTCCGTCACGGCCTCCCACCTGCTCGTGGCGGCGGGGCGCGCGCCGAACGTCGAGGGACTCGGGCTCGAGGCGGCGGGGGTCGCGTTCGACCGGAGCGGTGTCGCGATCGACGATCGGATGCGCACCTCCAACCGGCGCATCTACGCGGTGGGGGACGTCGCCCCGCTGCACAAGTTCACCCACGCCGCGGACGCGCACGCTCGCATCGTCCTGGCCAACGCGCTGTTCTTCGGCCGGTCGCGGGTGAGCCGGCTCGTGGTGCCCTGGTGCACCTACACCAGCCCCGAGCTGGCCCACGCTGGGATGAGCCTCGCCGAGGCCGAGCGGACGGGCTCGGAGGTCGAGACGATCACGGTCCCGATGAGCGACGTGGACCGGGCGGTCCTCGACGGGGAGGACGAGGGGTTCCTCAGGGTGCACTTCGCGAAGGGGTCCGGCCGGATCCTGGGGGCGACGCTGGTCGCGGAGAACGCCGGCGACCTGATCGGCGAGCTGACGCTCGCCATCACCACTGGGGCGAGCCTGGGCGCGATCGGACGCACCATCCATCCTTACCCCACCCGGTCGGAGGTGATCCGGAAAGCCGCGGACGCGTGGAGGCGGACGAAGCTGACCCCGCGAACGAGACGGGTCCTGTCCCTGGTCCTTCGATTGCTACGGTAGGCCCGCGGGTCTCACCGGGTAGGCGTTTCGAATCTCCACACGAGGTTTCCGCCGTCGGCGCGGGCGACCCCCTTGGCCTTGTTGGTCCCGTCCACGAACGCCAGGAACGAGTACTTGCCGTAGTGGGTGAGCTTGCGGCCGGCGGAGCGGATCCCGTCGGCGGACAGACCAAAGAAGAGGCCGAGGCCGCGCGCCGGGTTCGCGGGATTGCGGCCGATGCCGAGGAGCGCGGCACCTCCCTGCCGGTACTCGGTCCCCTGGACGGTGAAGCCCGCCGCTTCCGCCGCGACCTCCTTCGGGAGCCCGACGAGCAGGGACTTGAGCGGCTCTCCCGTGGGCAGGCCGAGGAGGAACACCGAGCGGCCGGAGAGATCGTCCGGCTTCACCTGCGACGCGTCCTTCACCTCTCCCTCGCCGGTCCGGGTCAGGGTCGAGGCCACCTCCCGGTAGGCCGCCGTGACTTCCTTCGCCGCGCCGTCGTCCACGACGAACAGGGTCTTGGGATCGCCCAAGAGGAGCGAGAGCACCGGCGGCATCTCGGCAGGATCGAGCCGCCTGAAGAGATCCTGCTCCGGGTCCGCGCGGAGCGTCTCCGGCCGGAACGGAAGCTCCACCGCAAACTCCGACGCCGCTTCCACCGAATCCACCGTCCTGCGCTCCACGCGCTCCCCCGCCTGGAACGCGAGAGGAACGCCGAGCCGCCAGAGACCTCCGTCCTGGACGATCCGCCCGCTCACCTTCCACCGCTTCTCCGCGGCTCCGTCTTCCTCGGCGAGGGCGACTCCCGCGAGCGAGAGGCGCGGCGCCCCGTCCCGCTTCACCCACTGCTCGAAGAAGCCGGTGAGGTCCTCCCCCGCCTCGCGGGAGAACATCGCCCGCCAGTCCTGCCACGAGGCCGCCTCGAACTTCTTCTCGGCGTACATCCGGCGCAGCGCCGCGTCGAAGTGCTCCTTGCCGATGCGCCGCTCGACCATGTGGAAGACCATCATCGACTTTCCGTAGCCGATGGCCCGGGTCGCGGGGGTCGAGCGCTCGGTGAACTCGGCGAGCGGGAAGTCGCGCCCGGGCTCCGAGACGTAGTTCGTGAAGTCCCGCGCCGCCTCGCGGCGATATTCGGCGGCGGCTTCGGGGCTCTCGAGGACCTTGTAGTGGTAGTCGGCGACGTAGGTGGTCAGCCCCTCGCACCAGTTGCCCGCCGACTCGTCCACGAACACGCCGTTCCCCCACCAGTTGTGGGCCACCTCGTGGCCGAGGGAGGTCCCGACGATGAACGGGAGCCGCATCACGTCGCGTCCCAAGAGCGTGAAGCCCGGCATGCCGTACCCCGTGGAGTAGAAGTTCTCCACCACGGTGAAGCGGTCGTAGGGGTAGGGGCCGAACCAGTCGGAGTACATGTCGAGGTAGCGGCCGACCGCCTTGAGGTACGACTCGGCCAGCTCCACGTCTTCCGGGAACAGATAGGCCGCGATCTTGATCCCCTTGTGGTCCTCCTGGATCCGCTTCCACCGGCCCGCCACGAGGTCGATCCCGTCCTTGGGCCAGCGCCCCTCGAAGAGGGTGCGGGTCCCCTTCTGGGTCTCCTCCCTCGCCCTGAGGCTCCCCTCGGTCATCGCCTCCCAGCCCGGCGGCAGGTCGACCTGGACCCGCACGGTGCTCCGCGCCGGCAACGGGAGGGTCGGATACCAGGCGCACGTCGGTGTCAGGAACACCCCTTCGGCCTGGATGGTCCCCTCGCTCTGGTCGGCGATCCGCTCCCTCGAGAACTGCGCCACGCTCGGCGGGTCGAAGATCGTTCCGTCGTAGCGCACCACGTACCGGTGTCGCCCCGGCCTCGCCGCGGGCAGCCGGACGGCGACACGGGTCTTGCCGCCCTTCTCGGCCGGGGGCGTCACGTCGAGCTTCGCTGCCTTCCCGTCGACGAGGACTTTCCGGACGGTGAGCCCATTGTGCATCTCGAACACGGCGCCGCCGGCGGCCGGGCTCTCGAGTTCGATCGTCGCCGTCGCCTCGATCCGGTGAGAGGCGGGATCGAGCTTAACCGAGAGGTCGATCGTCGGCGAGGTGCCGGCAGGGGGCCGGGCGGCGGTAAGCGCGGGTGCAGCGAGCATCGCGAGGAACGAGAGGAGGACCGGGTTCCGGCGCGTCATGGCCACCTCGTTCGGCCAGCCTCCCGACGGGGCTACCGGCCGATCACAGCTGCAGCTGCTCCTGGGCTTTCTTCACGTCACCAGCGGCCGCCCTCAGGGCACGCAGCTCGTCGGGCTCGAGCTTCAGCTCGAGGACCCGCTCCACCCCTTCCGAGCCGAGGACGACCGGGACCCCGAGGAAGACGCCGTCGATCCCGTACTCCCCCTCGAGCCAGGCGGTGCACGGGAGGACCTTCTTCTTGTCCTTCACCACGGACTCGACCATCTCGACGACACCGGCGGCGGGGGCGTGATAGGCCGACCCGGTCTTGAGGAGCCCGACGATCTCGGCGTCCCCCCGGACGGTGCGCGCGACCAGCTCCTCGATCCTGTCCGCCGGCAGCAGCTCCACGAGGGGAACGCCGCCCACGGTCGCGAGCCGCGGAAGCGGGACCATGGCGTCGCCGTGGCTCCCCAGCACCAGCGCCTGCACGCTCTCGACCGAGACGCAAAGCTCCATCGCGATGAACGAGCGGAAGCGCGCGGCGTCCAGGATCCCAAGCATGCCGACCACCCGCTCCCTCGGGAGCGCGGCGACCGTCTTCGCGACCCAGGCCATCACGTCGACGGGGTTCGAGACCACGATGACCAGCGCGTCGGGCGACCCCGATCTCACCTGCTCGGCGCACGACTGGACGATCTCGGCGTTCCTCCGGAGGAGGTCGCTAAGTCCCATTCCCGGCTTCCGGGCCAGCCCCGCGGTGATCACGACGACGTCGGAGCCCCGGACGTCCTCGCGGGCGTTCGTCCCCTTGATCCTCGAATCGAACCCGTGGACCGGGCTCGACTCGAAGAGGTCGAGGCCCTTGCCCTGCGGGATCCCCTCGAGGATGTCCAGCAGGACGACGTCGCCCAGCTCCTTCTGGGCGCAGCCGATGGCCACGTGCTCCCCGACGTAGCCTCCGCCGATCACCGTGATCTTCTTCCGCAAAAGGCGCCTCAGTACTGGACGAGCGAGCCGTCCTTCTTGGCCTTACGGATCGCGATCCGCGAGAAGAAGAGCCCCAGGGGGAGCAGGATCACGGTCAGGATCGCGAGGTTGAGGATGTCGTGGCGGAGATCGGCGTACCCCTTTCCCTGGAGCAACGCTCCCCGGACCACCTCGAGCGACCAGGTGATCGGAAGGAACCCCGAGACCCACTGGATCGAGCCGGGGAGGAGCTTCGACGGAAAGAACACGTTGCCGAAAAAGGTCGTGAGCGCCGAGAGGAAGAAGTTGATCGGGTCGCCGCGCTTGAAGTACAGGATGAACGAGGCCGACAGGATCCCGAGACCGGCGGACGACAGGAGCGTCAGGAAGATCCCGACCGCGAGCGTTCCCAGGCTGGTCGTGTGGAGCTTCACACCGAACACCAGCGTGGCGAAGAGTAGGTAGATCGCGACCCGGATCGCTCCGTACGCGAAGTCCCAGGCCGCCTCCGAGAAGATCACGATCGAGGTGGGGGTCGGGGACACCAGCATGGCTTCGAGCGTCCCCAGCATCTGCTCGCTCCTTATCTTCGCGGAGAACGAGTAGAGGGCCGTGGAGAAATAGTACTGGAACGCCAGCCCGACCAGGATCCACGGGAACGGCTCGATCCCGTTGAGCCCCTCGGTCTTCGGGTTCATCATCTTCGCGACGAAGTAGAACGCCGCCACCGAGAACAGCATCCCGCCCACCTGGAGCAGGAACGCCACGCGGTACGACACCTCCGATTGGAAGTCCCGCTTGAGGAACGCCAGGAGCTTCCTCAGGCCGCGGATCACGCCCCCTCCCCTCCCGCCTGTTGCTCGAGGATGCGGGAGAACGCCTCCTCGAGGTCCGGCTCGATCCGGTCGCACGCGTGGATCACGCCGCCGCCCGCCAGCACGAGTCGCAGCACGTCGTCGAGCCGCGCGTCCGGCGCGAGGGCGAGGGTCACGCGGCGGATGCCGTTGAGCGGCTCGTCGGCCACGACGCGGAAGGGTCCGGCAAGCTCCTGGGGCCACGAGGCCAACTCGAGGCGGAAGCGCCGCTCGTCCACCCCCCAGTGCCGGACCTCGTCCACGGTGCCGATCTCCAGGACCTTGCCCTTGACCAGGATCGCCACCCGGTCGCAGAGCGTCTCCGCCTCGCGCAGGTTGTGGGTCGCGAGGAGCACCGTCTTTCCGTCCCGCTTCTTCAGCTCGTCGCGGATGAAGACCCTGAGCGTCATCGCGGACGAGGGGTCGAGGCTCCGCGTCGGCTCGTCCATGAAGAGGATCGGAGGGTCGTGGAGCAGCGCGCGGGCGATCGCGAGGCGCTGCTTCATCCCGGAGGAGTAGTCGGCGAATCGCCGGTCCGCCGCCTCCACCATGTCCACCCGGGCCAGGAGCTCGTCGATGCGGGACTTGGTGCGCCGCCTGGGGACGTCGTAGAGCCGCGAGAAGAAGTCCAGGTTCTCCCGGCCGGAGAGTCTCCAGTAGAACGACCTCTCGTCGGTGTGGACGAGGCCGATCTTCGGCTTGACCTTCCCCTCGTGGCGAACGTCCTCTCCGCCGACCACGGCCCGGCCGCGATCGGGGAGCACCAGGCAGGACAGGATCTTGAGAAGGGTCGTCTTGCCCGCGCCGTTCGGCCCGAGGAGCCCGAAGATCTCCCCCTTCTGGACGTGAAGGTCCACGCCGCGAAGCGCCTCCACCCGCTCCGCCCGGCGGAACGGGTGACGGAGCAGCTCGCCGAGCTGTCGCTTCTTGGCGAAGGACTTCTCGACCTGGAAGGTCTCGACGGCGAAGTTCACGCGGCCCTACCTCCTAAAGCGGGAGATTGTAGCCCAGAGGGGGGAATGCTGCGCCGGGATCGATCGAAGCCCCACTAATCTAACCCATCGAAACGTAAGGGATCGGCCGGCACCCAGCGCTTGAGTTATTCCTTCTCCTTCACCACCGGCGCGAGCCACTCGCCGGGAGCGAAGCCGTCCCTGGGGCGCCAGATGGGGTCGATCAATGGCTGCCGCCACAAGACCGGGTGGAACTGGGTGACGTCGCTCGAGGGCGTGTACGCGGGCAGCGGCGACCAGATCGGGTCGATGGTCGTCTGCGCCCAGACGACCGGGTTGAATTGGGTCGCGTCTTTCCCCTGGTACGCGTTGGTGGGATACCACCGGAACGACATCGGCGAGCCCTGGAACAGCGCCGGGGGACGGCCGAAGGCGGCGAGCGACTCGCGGCGGCCCGGAAGCGTAAGCTCGGGCCCCGCCAGCGTCATCGGGCCCGCGTACACGAGGCCCGTGGGTGGCTTCGCGTCCCCGCCGGTGAGACGCATCTCTTTGACCAGCTCGACGGGCACGGCGATCACGTTATCGCGGTTCGTGGTGAGGAAGTAGGTATTCCCTTTCCGCTCCACCGAGCGGCCGCGGAGCAGCGTCCCGTCCACGAGCACCAGGTCCGCGCCGGCCCATACCGCCGTGGCGAGGAACCCGAGGACGGCCATGATCGTCGCCAAGCGCCTCAAGGGGCGCCTCCCTTCGCTCTTAATGATAGGCCCCAGGGGCGGTTCCGTCACGCCGCGAGCGTGGTACCCTCATTCCGATGCACGTCCTGGTCGCTGGATGCGGGTGGCTCGGGATGGCTCTCGGGCGCGCGCTCGTCGCGCGCGGAGACCGGGTGACCGGCGTGCGCCGCACGGCCTCGGCCGGACCCGAGCTTCGCGGCCTCGGCATCGAGCCGCTGTTCCTGGACCTCGCGGACTGGCACTCCGTGCGCGCGATTCCCGTCAGCGTCGAGGCGATCGTCGCCTGCCAGTCGGCGCGCGGCGATTCGGTGGAGGCCTACCGCTCCGCCTACGTCGAGGCGACGGGCAACCTCCTCGAGGCATCGAGACGCCTTGCGCTTCAGGCCTTCGTGTACACCGGCTCCACCGGGGTCTTCGGGCAGCGAGACGGCAGCGACGTCGACGAGATGACACCGCCCGCTCCGGCCGGACCCACCGCGGAGGTGCTCGCGGAGGCGGAGCGGCTCGTGCTCGACGCGGCCCGGACGGGTGTACCCACCCGCATCGTCCGACTCTCGGGTCTCTACGGCCCCGGACGCACCGGGGTCATCGAAAGGGTCCGCACCTTCGTCCTCGCCCTCGGTCCCGGCGACGACGCCTGGATGAACTGGTGCCATGTCGACGACGCGGTGGCGACCGTGATCGCGGCGATGGACCGGGGACGCTCGGGCGCGATCTACCACGCGACCGACGCCCACCCCGCCCGCCGCCGCGACGTCGTCGCCGCGATCGCCTCGCGGCTCGGGATACCGCCGGGCCGGCTCCCCGAGGACGGCGCGCGGGCCGACGACGGCCGCCGCGGCGCGAACCGCAGGATCCTCGGCGAAAGGACCCGCGAGGAGCTCAAGATCACCCTCGCCCGGCCGTCGTTCCTCGACGGGCTCGCTCCGTTCCTCCCCGCGGACCGCGGCTGAGCGCAACCGCGGGGCGCTCCAGGAGGTCGGCAGGTGAACGCCCCGCTCGATCGCCTCTACGAATGGGCCTCCGCCCACATCCCCAACGCGTTCAGGGTCGTTCTGATCCCCGTCGCCGCGCTGAGCGACCCGCGCCGGTGCTGGCGACACGCTCCTTATTTCAGCGCCGCGAGTGCCGCGTCGTAATTCGGCTCCTGGCCGATCTCCGGGACCAGCTCGGTGTGCACGACCTTGTCGCTCTCGTCGAGCACGACCACCGCGCGCGCCGTGATCCCCTCGAGAGGCCCGTCGGTGATCAGGACGCCGTAGTCCTTCGCGAACTGCCGCCCGCGCATCAGGGAGAGCGGCACCACGTTCTTGAGCCCCTCGGCGGTGCAGAACCGCCCCGCCGCGAACGGGAGGTCGGCGGACACGATCAGCACCACCGCGTTCGGGTGGCTCCCCGCCGTCTCGTTGAACTTGCGGGTCGAGGTGGCGCAGACCGAAGTGTCGAGGCTGGGAACGATGTTCAGCACCTTCTTTTTTCCCTTGAACGAAGCCAGGGAGACGTCCTTGAGGTCGCCGCCGGCCAGCCGGAAATCCGGAGCCTTGCTACCCACCGCCGGCAGGCTGCCGCTGGTGTGGATCGGGTTTCCCTTCAGCGTCACGGTCGCCATGCTGCCTCTCCTTTTCGCATGGGGCGATGCCATCGCCCTCGTCGTCCATCGTGAATCTTGGAGCGTACCACGAACTCGCGGGCGGACGCAGGATCCGCCGTGTTGACGGCGCTCCCGGCGAGGCGCTAAGGTCGACGCGGTGGAGGGTAGGCGATGGTCCAGGCCGCGGCCCGGTCCCCCGAGGTCCCTCAGGCCTACCGGACCCACCCGCTGCTCGATCCCCGCCTGCCGAGCCACGATCCGGGGCTCGCGCGGGTGTGGCTCTCGGTCTGGCGCAAGCTCCTCCGGGAGCCGGACGCCTCGGGACGCATGGTCGCCTCCTACGCCCGTCCCGCCGGGAGCGCGTCCCAGGTACCCCTGGCGATGGCGGCGCACTATCGCGACGCGGACCTCTACCTCGACGATCTCCTCCGCCTGGTCCCCGACTCCCTGTCGCGCCACCTGGAGCCTCTGGCCAGGACCCGCCGGCTCAACGCGATGATCGATCTCTTTCACGCGGTGTTCGAAGGGACCGACGCGAGGGTCCGCTACGAGGCCCAGCGGAAGCTCTACCTCGGGAAGCTCCTCTTCGACATCGAGCATTGCCGTTCGGTCCACGACGGCCCGCACCACCGGCAGTGCTTCGAGAGCGCCCTGTCGGAAGGCCTCTGGAGCGGAATGGAGGAGGGAGCGGAGGTCGAGATCTGCTGCCGGCTGTCGCGGGACAAGGACGGGTCGGAGCGATTCGAGGTCGGGATCTCCCCCGCCCCCGGCGCGCGATGCTACGGGTTTCACCTCCGGCGGCTCCGGCCCTCGGAGGGCGAGGGCTCAATCGAGGTGTTCCACTACCGGTCCCGGTTCAAGCGCGAGGCGAACCTCGCGCCCCCGACCGAGGGTGAGGACGGCCTCCTCGCGCTGGCCGAGGAGGCGCGATGGCCGGCGCTGGGCGGGCGCGGAGGCTCGATCCTGAGCAAGATGATCCGGCGTGGGCTCGCCCACCCCTCCGCCGTCGAGGACATGCTGGGCGCCATGTTCATCGTCGGCGAAAGGCGGCAGGCGTACGCCCTCGAGCGGAGGCTCCTCTCGGTCCTCGGGGGCCCCTTGAGGTGGCGCGACCGCGTGGACACGCTTTCCGGACGGCGGGACCGCGAGCGGCTCGGCCCCAGCTCGTCCAGCGGCTTCGAGGTCCTGAAATCGATCGTGGACGTCCTCGCGGAGGATCCGGCGGACCCGTCGCCGTACCTGTTCCCGGTGGAGATCCAGATCTACACGATCGGGGCGTACCTGAGGACGCTCCACGACGAGCACTTCGCCAGCCACACCGCCTACAAGCGGCGCCAGTTCCTCCGCGACCTGATCCCGCTCCTCTTCCCGCCTCAGATCTACGGCGAGGAGACGCTGCTCCTCGGCGGGACCGCCGCGGGATGACCGGCCGATGCCGGCGAGAGGGCCTTCCAAACAGGCGCCGCTCGCGGCATAATGGGGCCATTCACGGGAAAGCGAACGCGGAGAGCGTCCTGGAGGAAGGATGACCACCGACACCGCCCGACTTCCGCTCACCGTCCTGTCCGAGGAGGAGGAGATGTTCCGCGACGCCGTGCGCGACTTCGCGGACGCCGAGATCCGGCCGCGCGTCCAGGCGATGGACGAGGCTCGATGCTACGACGACGGCCTGGTCCCCAAGCTGTTCGAGATGGGCCTGATGGGGATCGAGATCCCGGAGGCCTACGGCGGCTCCGGCGGGACCTTCTTCCAGTCCATCCTCGCGGTCGAGGAGGTCTCTCGCGTGGACGCCGCGGTGGGCGTCCTGGTGGACGTCCAGAACACGCTGTTCATCAACGCGATCCTCCGCTGGGCGACCGAGGCGCAGAAGAGGGAATTCCTGGGGAACGCCGCCACCGGGACCGTCTGCGCCTACGCCCTCTCGGAGGCCGGCTCCGGGTCCGACGCGTTCGCGCTCAAGACCCGCGCCGAGCCGAAGGACGGCGGCTGGGTCCTGAACGGCCGGAAGCTCTGGATCACCAGCGCCGGCGAAGCCGGGCTGTTCCTGATCTTCGCGAACGCGGACCCCTCGAAGGGATACCGCGGGATCACGGCGTTCGTGGTGAGGCGGGACGACCCGGGGTTCGCCGTCGGCAAGCGCGAGCACAAACTGGGCATCCGCGCCTCGAGCACCTGCGAGCTCCTCCTGGACAACTGCCGGATTCCCGCGGACCGGGTCGTCGGCGAGGTCGGCAAGGGGTACAAGATCGCCATCGAGACCCTGAACGAGGGGAGGATCGGGATCGGCGCGCAGATGGTCGGCCTCGCGCGCGGCGCGATCGAGGCCGCGGCCAAGTACGCGACGGAGCGAGAGCAGTTCGGGAAGAAGATCGGCGAATTCCAGGCGATCCAGTTCGCGATCGCGGACGCGGCGACGCACCTCGAGGCGGCGCGCCTGCTCGTGTACAACGCGGCGCGGCTCAAGGAGGCCGGGCGTCCCTTCGTCAAGGAGGCCGCCATGGCGAAGCTCTTTTCCAGCGACGCGGCCGAGCGAGTGACGTCCGCGGCCGTCGAGGTGTTCGGCGGGTACGGGTACACCGTCGAGTACCCCGTGGAGAAGTACTACCGCGACGCGAAGATCGGGAAGATCTACGAGGGCACCTCGTTCATGCAGCTCCAGACCATCGGCAAGATGATCCTGGCGGGTTGAGCCGTGGACCTGGGGATCCGTGGAAAGGTCGCCCTCATCACCGGCGCGAGCGAGGGGCTCGGCCTCGCCGCCGCTCGTGCCCTCGCCGGCGAGGGGGCCGAGATCGCCATCGCCGCGCGCCGACCCGAACGGCTCAAGGCCGCCGCGGAGGAGATCTGCGCCGCGACCGGCGCCGAGGTCCTCGCGCTGCCCGCGGACGCGGCCGATCCCGAGCAGGCGGGGAATCTCGTGAGCGAGGTCTCCGCCCGCCTCGGGCCGGTCGAGATCCTCGTGGCCAACGTCGGCGGTCCGCGTCCCGGCCGGTTCGGCGACTTCGCCTGGAACGACTGGGTCGAGGCGTTCGCCGCGATCGTCGGCCCGCTCCACCACCTGGTCAGGGCGGCGCTCCCGGCCATGAAGGAGTCGCTCTGGGGACGGATCGTCTCGATTCAGAGTGTGAGCGTGAGGCAGCCGGTGGACTCGCTCATCCTCTCGAACTCGATCCGTCCCGCGGCCGCGGCGCTCGTCAAGGCCCTCGCCGCCGAGCTGGCCCCTTCCGGGATCACGGTGAACGTCGTCGGGCCCGGCCCCGCCCGGACCGGCCGCATCCTCGAGCTCGGACGTTTCCGGAGCCCGGAGGCGGACGACGACGAGCTCGCGCGCACGCTCGGGGACGGCCTTCCAATCCGCCGGCTGGTGGAGCCCGACGAGGTCGCCGCAGCCATCGCCTATCTGTGCTCGGCCCAGGCGGCCGCGGTCACCGGTATGTTCTTCCCGGTGGATGGGGGAACGATCAGGGGGCAGATGTAGGACTGCAGCGAGCATCCGGGGGTTCCACCCCCGGCTGCTCCAGAGATGCCGTGCCCTTCCGGGGGTTCCACCCCCGGCCCCCCGGCAACTTCGGGATCGGATGGCAGAGGACTGCCGTCCGATCCCGAAGTTACTTCAAGAAGACACCATTGCCGCTAGAATACCCGCATGGTCGGTGACATCGAACACGTCCTTCAGGCGCTGAACGACGCGCAGGTCCGGTATGTGATCGCGGGCGGAGTGGCGGTCGTCCTCCACGGGCATCTCCGTACGACCGCCGACCTGGACCTGGCCCTGCGACTCGACACGGAGAACGTCCTGCGTGCCGTGCGGGCGCTGTCGGAATTGGGCTACCGACCCAGAGCGCCGGTCTCGGCCGAGTCTTTCGCAGACGAGGAGACCCGGAGTCGTTGGGTCCGTGAGCAAGGCCTGACCGTCTTCTCCCTCTGGAGCAGCCGGTTCCCGACACTCGAGCTGGACCTTTTCGCCGTGCTGCCCTTCAACTTCGAGGACGTCTACTCGCGGGCCCTGCGCGTCCCGCTCGAGCGGACGGAGGCGGTGGTCATGGCCCTTGACGATCTGATCGCGTTGAAGCGCCAGGCCGGCCGCCCCGTCGATCAGGAAGACATCAGGGCGCTGGAAGCGCTGAGGGACGCCTCCGACAGGGGTGGCGAGCATGCCTGACGACGGCCGGGAGCCGGCCACCGACCCCCAGGACGGATTCGACCGCGGCTACGACGGTCACCGCCGCCGGCAGGCGAGGATCGGTCTTTCGCTGACGCCGGCCCAGCGCGTGCGCTGGCTCGAGGAGACGATGGAGGAGATGCGGCGTCTGCTCGGGCGCGCGCGTCTTGGGCGACCCGTCGACCCGATCCGCTGATCCGGCGTTCGCCCCTCGTCTTGCGATGGAACCCGACGTCCGGTAGCGTAATCCGGGTACGAGGCCCGTTCCGCGAAACCGACTCCCCGCCCCGAGAGGAGCCCGACCGTTGAACGACCTGTTCCTCAGGGCCTGCCGCCGGCAGCCGGTGGAGCGCACACCGATCTGGATGATGCGGCAGGCGGGGCGCTACCTTCCGGAGTACCGGGCGGTGCGCGCGAAGGTCGACTTCGTCACCCTCTGCAAGACGCCGGAGCTGGCCGCGGAGGTGACGATCCAGCCGATCGACCGCCTCGGGGTGGACGCGGCGATCCTGTTCTCCGACATCCTGGTGCCGGCGGAGCCGATGGGACTCACGATCAAGTTCAACCCGGGCCCGGTGCTCGAGCCCCCGGTCCGCCGCGCGGACGACGTCGCGCGCCTCCGGGTCCCCGATCCCGAGGAAGCGGTCCCGTTCGTCTACGAGACGATCCGGATCCTCAGGCGCGAGCTCGAGGGGCGCGTGCCGCTGATCGGCTTCGGCGCCGCCCCGTTCACCCTCGCCGCCTACCTCGTCGAGGGGGGCGGCTCGAAGAACTTCGAGCACCTGAAGCGGCTGATCTACGCCGAGCCGGCGGTCGCGCACGCCCTCCTCGAGAAGTGCACGGCCACGCTCGAGACGTATCTCCTGGCGCAGGCGCGCGCGGGTGCCCAGGCCATCCAGATCTTCGACACCTGGGCGGGGCTCCTCGACCCGGTCGACTACCGGGAGTTCGCCCTGCGCTACGCGCGGCGGGTCCTCGACTCCCTCCGCCACGCCGGGGTGCCGCGGATCTACTTCGCGCTGGACGCTTCGCACCTGCTCGACGAGATCCGGGAGTGCGGGGCGGACGTCGTCGGCCTCGACTGGCGGACGCCGCTGGCGGAGGGGTCGCGCCGCCTCGGCCCCGCGCTCGCGCTGCAGGGGAACCTCGACCCGTCGGTGCTCCTGGCGCCACCCCCCGCGATCGAGGAGCGCGCGCGGCGGATCGTGGCGGAAGGGTCCGCGGCGCCCGGTCACGTGTTCAACCTCGGGCACGGAATCCTGCCGGAGACGCCGGTCGAGCACGCCCAGGCGTTGGTCGACGCGGTCCGGAGCGCCCCGGTCCGGGAGTGGAAACGATGAGCGGCGGCGCCGAGGTGACCCTCGACCTCCTGAAGAAGTACGACCGGCCGGGGCCGAGGTACACGTCGTACCCCACCGCGGTGGAGTTCAACGAGAGCTACGGCGAGGGGGACTACCGCGCGAGCTTGGCGGCCGCGAACGCCGCCGGCGATGAGCCGTTGTCGCTCTACGTCCACCTCCCCTTCTGCGAGGAGCGCTGCTCGTTCTGCGGGTGCAACGTGGTGATCACGCGGAAGCGCGAGGTCGAGGCGGAGTACCTCCGCTACCTCCACCGCGAGGTCGACGCCCTGGCCGAGCGGCTTCCCTCCCGCCGGCGGCTCTCGCAATACCACTGGGGCGGCGGGACGCCGACCTACCTGAGCCCAGCCGAGATCGAGGCGCTCCAGCGGAAGGTCGTGGAGCACTTTAGGATCGACCCGGACGCCGAGGTCGCCATCGAGACCGATCCCAGGGTCACGAGCCACGAGCAGATGGACTTGCTGAAGGCGCTGGGCTTCAACCGGATCTCGATGGGGGTCCAGGACTTCACCCCGGAGGTCCAGGAGGCGATCAACCGGAACCAGACCGAGCGCGAGACCCGGGACCACTTCGAGTATTGCCGGAAGCTCGGCTTCCACTCGATCAACCTCGACCTGATCTACGGCCTGCCCCTCCAAACCCCCGAGGCGTTCGACCGGAACATGGACGTGGTCCTCGACCTCACGCCGGACCGGGTCGCGGTGTACTCGTACGCCTACGTCCCGTGGATCAAGGCCAACCAGAAGCGGATCGACACCTCGCAGCTGCCGTCGCCCGAGGCGAAGCTCCACCTGTTCTGCATCGCGCGGGAGCGGTTCCTCTCGGCGGGGTACGTCCAGATCGGCATGGACCACTTCGCGCTCCCGGACGACGAGCTGGCCAAGGCGGTCAGGAAGCGTCGCCTGTTCCGGAACTTCATGGGGTACACGGTCAGGATGGGGAGCGACATGGTCGGCGTCGGCGTGTCGTCCATCGGTGACGTCCGCGGCGCCTTCGCCCAGAACGTGAAGAAGCTCTCGGCCTACTACGAAGCCCTGGACGCCGGGAAGCTCCCGGTGGAGCGCGGCTACCGCCTCGACGCCGACGACTTGATCCGGCGCGACGTGATCACCCGCCTGATGTGCAACTTCTACCTCGACCGCGGCGAGGTCGAGCGGGCGTTCGGCATCGACTTCGCGCGCTACTTCGAGGTGGAGCTGGCGGAGCTGACCGCCCCGGACGGCCCGGTGAGCCACGGCTTCCTCGAGGTGCACCCCGGCCACCTGGAAGTCGTCGGCAACGGCCGCCTGTTCGTCCGCAACATCGCCATGGTCTTCGACCGCTACCTTCGCACGAAGAAGACCGACAAGCCGGTGTTCTCGCGAACGGTCTGACCGGTCTACGCCGACCCGATCAGCATCCCGGCGACGAACACCAGCACCCCGCCGACGACCACCTGGAAGGCCGCCTGGAGGAACGGGGTATCCATGTAGCGGTTCCTGATCCACGCGATCGAGATCAGCTCGACCACGACGATGACCGAAGCGATCGAGGTGGCCACCCAGAACGCGGGGATCAGGTACGGCAGCGCGTGGCCGAGCCCTCCCACGAAGGTCATGAGGCCGCAGATGAGCCCGCGGAGCCACGGCCGCCCCCGCCCGGTCAGCGATCCGTCGTCGGACAGCGCCTCCGCGAACCCCATGCTGATCCCCGCCCCCACCGCGGCGGCCATTCCCACGAGGAACGCGTCCCAGCTCTTCTGGGTCGCGAACGCGGCGGCGAACAGCGGCGCCAAGGTGGACACCGAGCCGTCCATGAGGCCGGCGAGTCCGGGCTGAACGACCTGGAGCACGAACAGCTGCCGCGCCGTGCGCGTCTCCTCCTCGCGCTCCGACGTGGGCTGGCGGCTCGGGTGGAACATCGAGGACTCCGCCTCGTGGCGCCGCTCTTCCTCCGCGAGGTCGCCGAGAAGCTGGCGCATCCCGGCGTCCTTGGCCTGCTCGGCGGCCTTGGCGTAGAAGCGGGCGGTCTCGAGCTCCATGAGCGCGACGCGCTTCCGGATCTCCTCGACCCCGGGCTGCCGGAGCGCCGAGATGGGGTCCCGGCGGACGAACCCCTTCACGTCCTGGGCCCGCACCAGCGGGATCTCCTCGCCGAACCGGGCCCGGTGCAGGTCGATCAGCCGGTGGCGGTGCGCGTCCTCCTCGGCCCGCATCGCGTCGAGCCTGGTCGCCGCCTTCGGGTAGTTGGACCTCAAGATCCTCGCGAACTCCTGGAAGATCCGCGCGTCCTCCTCCTCGAGCGAGATCGCGAGCGCCAGCACCTCGCCCGCCGACAGGTCCTTGAATCGCCGTTTCATGGGCGCGCCCTCCGGTCGGTTCCTGGGCGCGGAGGTTAACACCGTACGGACGGCCGAGTCACGGGAATCCGCCTCCCGCGCGACACGGCTCCTTGCCGCCGGCGCCGTTCCGGCGTACAAGATCAACCTCACCCGCGCGGACGCCGGGAAGAGGTAGAGGGCGCACCGAGAGGAGGAAGGAATGAACGAGACCAGGAAGACGATCAGGCTCAACCTCGAGGTCGAGGAGCTGGAGAAGGGGCGGAAGCCGGGAGGCTGCTCCACCTCGTCCAGCACGTCCCTGATGTGCACCTGCCCCTGCAAGGAGATCGGCGCCGTAGAGAACTGAGCGCCGGATCTCGCGAGAGTTCGTACTCTGGGGGGGCTCGTCGCCCCCTCTTTCTTTTTCAATCCCCGGGCCCGCTCTTGTCCCCGGATCGGTGGGCGCGCGCGTCGTTGCGCCCCGCCTCGGGCTCCCGATATCCTTCCCTGCTTTCACGAGGAGCGGAAATGCCCCAGAAAGTGGTCATCGTCGGGGGCGGGGTCGCGGGACTCGCGGTCGCGTACGAGATCGGTGAGCGGGCCCCCCGCGTCCCGGGCGGGATCGAGATCGTGTGCCTCGAGGCGGAAGTCCGCCCCGGCGGGAACATCCGCTCCGACCGGGTGGACGGGTTCACGTGCGAGTGGGGACCCAACGGCTTCCTCGACAACGTCCCGGCGACCCTCGAGCTGGTTCGGAGGCTCGGGATCGAGGACCGGCTCCTCCGGTCCGATCCATCCGCGGCGATCCGGTACATCTACCGCGGGGGCCGGCTCCGCAAGCTGCCATCCGGCGCCCTGTCCTTCCTGACGTCCGATGTCCTCTCCGTTCCCGGCAGGCTCCGTATCCTCCTGGAGCCGCTCGTGCCCGCCCGCCGCGACCCTTCCGAGGAGTCGGTTCACGACTTCGTGGCCAGGAGGATCGGGTCCGAGTCCGCGCGCGTCCTCGTGGATGCCATGGTGAGCGGCATCTACGCCGGCGACGTCAGGGCGCTGTCGCTGCAGGCGACCTTTCCCAAGATGTGGCGGATGGAGGCCGACCACGGCGGGCTCGTGCGCGCGATGCTCGCCCGCAGGAAAGAGAAGGGGGTCGGCGCGAGGTCCGGAGGGCCCGCGGGGCCCGGCGGCATCCTCACGTCCTTCCGCGACGGCCTCGAGGAGCTGATCGGGGCGCTGGCCCGCGCCGCGGGGCCCGCGCTCAGGCTTCGCTCGCGGGTCGTCCGCGTCGTCGAGGCGAGCGAGCGCCGCTTCCGGGTGTTCCTGCGGGAGGGCGAGCCGTTCGACGCGGCCGCGGTGGTCCTGGCGTGCCCCGCGTGGTTCGCCGCCGAGATCGCGTCCGGCCTCGACGCGGAGCTGGCCGAAGCACTCGCCGGCATTCCGTCGGCGTCGGTGGCCGTCGCCCATTTCGGCTTCGACGACAAGGACCTGGCCCGGCGGCCACACGGCTTCGGCTTCCTGGCGCCGCGCGGCGAGGGGCCGCGCATCCTCGGCACGCTGTGGTCGTCGAGCATCTTCCCCGGCCGCGCGCCGGCCGGCAAGGTGCTGCTCACGTCGATGGTCGGCGGGGCGCACGATCCGGAGGCGGTGACGCTTCCCGACGGCCGGCTGATCGAGATCGTGCGCCGCGACCTCGCCCGCGCGATGGGGATCGACGCCGCGCCCCGCTTCGTCAGGATCTTGAGGCAGCCGCGCGGCATCCCGCAGTACGTGCTCGGCCACATGGCCCGTCTTAAGACCGTCGAGCGCCGCCTCGCGGGTCACCCGGGCCTCTTCGCGTGCGGCAACTCGTACCGCGGCATCTCCGTGAACGCCTGCGTGGACGAAGCGCCGCGGGTCGCGGACGCGGTGATCGACGCCGTCTCCCGTGTCGCGCGCGCGTCGTGAATTACAGACAGTTGCGGCCCCATATGGCATGTAGCGCTCTGCTATCTTGCGCGTGGGGGCGCGCAGACGGGCGGCATCCGCTGACGATTGCGTAGACCTTCGGAGCCCGCCCCGCCCCCGCATTCCTACCGGATCCCAGTGCCCCTCACATGCAGATCGACTGGGAGCGGTCGATCTCGGAGCCGTCCCCGCGGGTTCCGGCGGGTGATTCCACGTCGTCCACGTGGGCCGTGACCAGGAAGTAGAGGTCCGCTAAGGGCTGCTGCGCCGGCGTCACCGAGATCTGGAGCCGACCCCCTCCCGCGTCGGCGGTCGTGGCGGCGCAGAACGGCCCCGCCGGGGCCGGGCTCCCGTGGTCGTAGGACCCCGCGAGGAGTGTCGTCATCCTCCCGACGTACGCGTTGTACCGCTCTGCGCCGGGTAGCGGGTCGAACGAGATCCCGAGGGTGCCGTCCGCGAGGCGGGAGATCCGGAGGCTCGCGACCTCCGCCGGCCGCGTCTTCTGCCACCCGTAGACGTCGAGCCACGCTGCATCCAGCTCGACCTGGTAGTTGTCGTTCCCCGCGGTCAGCGCGACGGGGGCCGACACCACCCGGATCGCCGCGGTCGAAAGATCGGCCTGGCTCACGGGCGGCCACTGGTAATCGGACGCGCCCTGCGGGAGCACCGGGTTCTTGCTGAGGGTCGCCGACACCTCGCGGTACGTCGCGACGTTCGGGCGCGCCAGGAGCTTCTCGGTCGGGTAGTCGGGATTCTCCTGGGGCTGGTTGGGACCGCCGCCGCCCACGATCGGCGTGTAGTAGTTCCAATCGGTCGGCATGTAGGCGTGCCCCGGGGCCGGGCGGAACTGCCCTGTCGTGGAGGCCTCCATCCGGTAGAAGTCGTCGGTCACGGTCCCGGTGGTCCGGTAGCGGACGCCGGCGATCACGCGGACGATCTGGTCCTCGTCGTACCAGGAGGGGAACCCCGACAGCCGGAGCTCCTCGCTGCCGATGCCGAGGCCGATCTGCGCCGGTGCGCCGCCGTCCTGGTCGTCGAAGGCGGCGGTGGGGCTCGCGACCGAGGCGCCGTTCGAGGTGGCCCAGGCGGTCGGGAGCAGGCGTCGGATCCGCCGCAGGAATCCGAAGTCGTTGGCGATCGACGTCCTACCCAGCGCGTCCTTGCTCCCCAGGTTGAAGCCGCCGTCGGCCTCCCAGAGTTTCTCGCGGACGATCTGGTAGCCGGTGGCCTTCGGGTGGATGTTGTCGGTCTGGAAGATGTCGCGGCAGATCAGGCCGTCGAAGCCGAAGCAGGTGCCGGCCTGGTCCTCGTGGGCGAAGTCCGCGGCGATCTCGTTGATCGAGGCCCGCCGAGTCTGGCCCCACGCCAGGTCTCGCAGGATCCGGTCCACGATCGGGAGCCACTGCCGATGGAACACCGACGGCGAGCCCGTGTAGCAGTTGTAGGCGAGGTTGTCGTAGAGCGTGTTGAGCGCGACGTCAGCCCCCGGGATCTCGGAGGTCAGCGTCGAGAGGATCTCCTGGAGGTTCTGGCGCGAGTCCAGCACCTCGGCCAGCGCCGTGTCGACCTGGGCCTGGGTCGGCGTCCCCGCGGGATCGACGCCCAAGAGATCGTTCCCGATCATCGAGATCGTGACGTACTGCGGCTGGATCTCGATCACGCGGAACACGTTGTTGAGGTCCGCGGTGTCGTCCACCAGCAGGTCGTCGGTGTGCTGCCCCTTGACCGCCGCCTGGTCGAGGGTCACCGATGCCGCCGGGGCGACGCATTGGAGCCGCGACTGGATCTGCTTGCTGTACCAGAACGACGTGGTGTCGAAGCAGGAATTCCAGTTGTAGGCGATGCTGTCGCCCATCGCCGTGAACCGGATCCGCCCCGCCTTGAGATTCGGGATCCCCTGGTTCATCTTCGCGAACCGGGGCTGGCCGACCGGCTGGGCGTACCCCGGCGTCGTCTTGACGAACGAATCGTCCCTGGCCCCCGTGAGGCGCCACCCGGCCGGGTCGCCCGGGAGCAGCAGGTAGCAGCCGCTCCCCGGCGAGAACGAAAACGCCCCGTCCGCTCCGCTGCTCGAGGTCAGGTCGTAGGCCCCGCCGGCGTCACGGGTCCCGTAGATCTCGAACGGTACGCCGGAGAGGACCGGCTCGCCTGGATCCTCGATCCCGTTGCCGTTGCGGTCCTCGAATGCGTGCCCCGAGATCGTCTGCGCGCCGGCCGGGAGCGCCGCCGCGAGGAGCGCACCGAGGAGCGCGAACCACCGGCCCCGGGACATCACTTCTCCCTCTCGAAGCGCCGGTGGAGCGTGTAGCCACCGCGGTTGCGGTCGCCCCCTGTGAACTTCACGTGCAGCGTCCCCTCGAGCGCAGAGCCGTCCTTCGAGACCTGGTAGCTCTCGGTCACGACGAGCACGAGGTCGTCGCCCGGCGACGGCTGGACCCTGTAGCGAGCCGCCGCGAGGCCGAGGAGCGGGTCCGCGCTCCTCTCCAGGACGTCGGTGGCGAGGGAGCCCGCTTTCGAGGAGAAGGCCGGCCAGGGGACGGCGGAGGAGGGGTCGTCCCCCGCCCAGATCCGCCCGACGAGCCGGCCGGACTCGATGGTGAGCTCGAGGTGCAGCGGCGACTCGTCGGCCATCACGTTGGCGGTCCCCGCCTCGTAGCGCTGCTCCACGAGACGCCAGCGCCCCTCGGGGGACGCGGCCAGCGCCGGGGACGCGAGACGGGACGCCGCGAGCGCCAGAGCGCATGCGACCGTGAATCTCCAAGTGGCTTTCATTCGCCTGCTCCTTCCGTCTTATGTACCGCATGTCTCGCCGCACGACAAGCAGGGCCGGCCGGCGAGCGGACGCGCCAGGGGTAATCGGGTAATCTGTGACCGGGCTCCACGTTCGCGGGAGGCGGCGCATGTCGAGACTCGGGGGAAAGGTCGTCTTCATCACCGGAGCCAGCAGCGGGATCGGCGCCGCTTGCGCCCAGGCGTTCGCGAGGGAAGGGGCGATGTTGCTCCTCGCGGCCCGGCGCGCCGAGAGGATCGAGGCGGAGGCGCCGGCGCTCCGCGAGGCGGGCGCCGCCGACGTGCGGGTGCTTCGACTCGACACGCGGGACGCGGTCGCGGTCGAGGCCGCGGTCGCCGGCCTTCCCGCGCCGTTCAAGGACGTGGAGGTCCTGGTGAACAACGCGGGCCTCTCCCGCGGCCTCGACAAGCTGCACGAGGGACGCCTCGACGACTGGAACGAGATGATCGACACCAACGTCAAGGGGCTGCTCCACGTGGACCGGGCGGTGGTCCCGCTCATGGTCGCGCGCGGGAGGGGGATCGTGGTGCACGTCGGCTCCATCGCGGGACGGGAGGTCTACCCGGGCGGGAACGTCTACTGCGCGACGAAGGCCGCGGTGCGCGCCCTGACCGACGGGTTGAGGCTCGACCTCCTCGGCACCGGCGTCCGCGTGACCACCGTGGACCCGGGGATGGTCCTGACCGAGTTCAGCGACGTCCGCTTCCACGGGGATCGCGCACGCGCCGCCACGGTCTACCGCGGGGTCACTCCCCTGTCCGGCGCGGACGTGGCCGATGCGGTGGTGTTCGCGGCGACCCGGCCGGATCACGTGCAGATCGCCGAGATGGTCGTTCTCCCCACGGACCAGGCGTCGGTGACGAGCGTTCACCGGAGGGGTTGACGGTTGCCGCACGGCAACCGCGGAGGCTCCCGTTCCGGCCCGGGCGCCTTGACCCGTGACCTCCGGGCGAGTACAGGTAGGGACGGCATCCTCGACCTGGAGGCCCCTCGATGAGGAACTCCGCGCGCCTCGCGATCCTGGCGCTCATCGTCCTCCTCCCGGCGGCCACGTCGGTGGGCAAGGGCGAGGCCGGGAAGCCCAAGGACATCGGGCTCGTGGAGAAGGCCGGCACCCACCTCGCCCAGGTGGACGTGACCGTGTCCGGAAAGCCGGAGATCATCGCGTCGCTGGGCCCGGACGACTTCGTCGTATCGGTGCTCCGGCGGCGGATCCCGAGCGTGTTCGTGGATCGGGTCTGTCAGCCGACCGCGCCGGCCGGGAGGGAAGAGCCGGTCGCCGCCGCAGTGGCGCCGCGGGTCGCGACGACCATTCCGGTCCGGTCGCAGCCGGCGACCTACCTCTTCTACTACGACCAGCCGCACCTCACCATGGCGGGAAGGCAGCGCGCGCTCGACCTGGCCCGGGAGATCATCCCGAAGGTGATCGTGGGCGAATCCCGCGGGATGATCGTCAGCAGCTCGAGGGAGCTCAAGACCGTCGCCCCGCTCACGTCCGATCCCGCCGCGCTCCTCGGAGCGCTGAGCCGCCTCGAGAAGGACAAGACCCAGTGGAGCCCCTACTCGACGCTCGAGGAGAAGCGAGTGGAGGAGGTGCTCCAGATTCTCGAGGACCCGATGGGAGGGGTGCACCAGGCGATCGGCCGCGCCCGGTTCTACCAGCTCGAGGAGTCCTGGGAGATGCAGAAGGCGCTGAACCGCTTGAGCATGGTGATGGGCGCCCTGGCGGACGCGGACCCGCCGAAGGCGGTGTTCTACTTCGCCGACACGATGCGGGCGAGGCCGGGAGGCCACTACCTCAGCCTGTTCAACGAGCGGGTCCAGCAATCGGATTCCGGACCGCTCCTCGAGTCCGACGCCCGGTTCGGCTCGCTGAGCATGGACCGGATCATCAACGAGGCCTCGGCCCACGGGATCCGGTTCTACCCGATCGAGGCCCAGGGGCTCGTCAGCCTCTCGATGTCCCAGGGGTCCGGGTTCGCCGGATCGTATCATGCGAACAACGCGAGCCTGCCGTCGTCGGTGCGGATCCGCGAGTCCCAGGACACCCTCTCGGCCATGGCACTCGAGACCGGCGGCCACGCGTTCCTCAACGGGGTCTCCGCCGCGAAGATCGCGACGAGGGTCCTCGACGACCTCTCGTGCGTGTTCCTGGTCAGCTTCGATCCCGGCGATTTCCCGGTGGACGAGCCCCTGCCGGTCCGGGTCCAGGTCAAGAAGGCCGGCGTCACGGTGCAGGCGCGGGGGCGGCTCGTGATCCAGAGCGAGTCGTCGAGGCTCACCTCACGGCTCCTCGCCGCGTTCTCCACCCCCGAGGCGACGCGCTCCGACGTCCCGATCGGGGTCCAGGTGATCCCCACCGGCTTCAGCGACGGGAAATTCGCCGCGCTGGTGCAGCTCCACGTGCCGCCGTCGCGCTACCCGAAGTCCAGCTGGGACCTGGGCGCATCGGTGGTCTCGCAGGGCCAGGTCCGGGAGGACGTCTCAGCAAGGCTCGAGGTGGCGTCGGCCGGCGTCCCCCTCGTGCTCGAGCGGGAGATGCGCTTCGCCCCGGGTGCCTTCGAGATCGTCGCCGTCGCTCACGAGCTGTCGACCGACCAGATCTCGTCCCGCCAGGCGGAGGGGGGCTGGCCGGACCTTCGGGACGTTCCCGCAGCCGTCGGGCCGATCGCGGTGATGCAGCCCGCGGGCGCGATGTTCCGGCGCAACGGCGCGATCCAGCTGCGGGGCCCGTTGGCGCGAGGCGAGGCGGAGCCGCTCGGCGCGGAGCTTCCGACGGCGTTCGTGACCCTGGTCTGCCGCGGTCGCGACCAGAAGGGGCCGCTTCGCGCGGAGCGCCGGCTCCTCGGCGAGTCGCCGGTCTCCTTCGACCCACAGGATCTCGACCTCGAAGGCGATCCGTGCGCGCAGATCCGCGACGTGGTCCCGGCCAGGATCTTGGGTCCCGGCGAGTTCAGGTACGAGGTGCGCCTCCTCGCGGGCGATCGGGAGCTGGCCCGCTCCGAGCGCAGGTTCGCGGTGGCCGCGCCCGAGGCGCCGGCTCCGGCAGCTCCCGCCGCCCCGCCGCCGGTGCCGGCGGGAGCCGATCCGCCTTGACCGCTGGCGTCGGGCTGACGTTCCATCCCGCCGCGATCGCGGCCCTGGGCTGCGCTGCGGCGATCGCGGCGGTCGCCTCCGCGCTCCTTCTCTACTCCGGTGCCCTGGAGCGCCGCGGTCTCGTCGCGGAATCGCGTGCGCTCGCCCGGCGCGCGGGACTCTCTATGGCGGCCGGGACGCTCCTCGAGATTCCCTCGGTCCTGGTCCTCCTCCTGCGGATGCCGCCGGCCGCCCGCGGGACGCTGCTCGGAGGCGACGAGACGCTCACCTGGCTCTTCGCAGCCGGGCTCGCCGCCGCGATCGGGGCCGGGGCGGCGGGGCTCCTCGCCGGGCTCTCGGGAAAGCCCAGGCCCGCTTGCTCGTTCGCCGCCGCGCTGCTCCTCTGCGCCGCGGCCGCGTCGGTACTCCTGCGGCTTCGCCTGTAGAATGGCGCGTGCGGCTTTGCGGCGGACCGGAGAGGACGAGACGGAGAGGGAGTTGGACGAAGGCGATTCGGGAACGGGGCTGCTCGACCGGCTTGTGGACCTTCTCGCGAGGGGGCTCGATGCCCTCGGCTTGAACGGGACCCGCCTCAGATGGCGGTGGAACGCGCGGCGCCGGGACCTCGGCGAGGCCGGGCTCCGCACGGCCGTGATCGCCCGGTCCGCCCGGGGACGGTTCAAGATGTGCCCGTCTTGCCGGGCGCTCGTGCCGAAGTCTGCGTGGACGTGCACCGAGTGCGGCGCCGGCCTCGCGAGCGTCAGGGCGCCCGGCGTCGGCCGCATCGTCGCCAACGTGCTTCCCGGGGCGACGGCGGCGACCGGCGCGATCTTCCTCGTGAACGGCCTACTCTTCCTCCTTTCGGTCCTCGCGCCGGCCGCGGCCGTGGATGGGGCGACGGCCGGCGCCTCCCGGGTGATCAGCCTCGACATCGCGACCCTTCTCCGCTACGGCGCGGGATTCGGCCCGCTGACCTTCAAGCTCGGCGAGTGGTGGCGCCTCGTGACGCCGATCTTCCTCCATGGCGGGCTGCTGCACATCGGGTTCAATTCGATGGTGCTCCTGCAGCTCGGCCCGCTCGTCGAGGAGGAGTACGGCACCGAGCGGTTCTTCCTGGTGTATCTGGTCACCGGGATCACCGGCAACCTGGCGAGCCAGCTCCTGGGAACGCGCCCCACGGTCGGCGCGTCGAGCGCGATCCTGGGCCTGATGGGGCTCCTCCTCGTGTACGGCTTCCGGCGCGGCGGCGTGTTCGGCCAGAACCTCCGCTCCGCGATCGGGAGGTACGCGATCTACGTCTTCATTTTCAGCCTGCTCCCGGGCGTCGACTTCCTCTCCCACGCCGGCGGCTTCGCCGGAGGGTGTCTCCTCGGGCTCGTCGTGCCCCCGGGGCCTTTCCGGAATCGCGCCACCGCGGTATTGTGGGAGGGCCTCGCGCTGGCCGCCTTGCTGCTGCTGCTCGGGGCGTTCTTCATGATGGCACGACACGGAGCCGACGCGCTGAGGCTGCTCCGGGCTTCGTGAAGGGGCGAGCGAGACGATGAGCGGTCACGGCGCGAGGTCCTTGCGCGGCCTTCCGGCGATTCTCGCGGCGCTTCTCACGATTCCGGCCTTGTCCGTTGCCCACGCGGACGACGCTGCGGATGCGGGCCAGCGCCCACGCCTCCTCGTGCTCTGCGTGGATGGGCTCCGGGCCGACGTGTTCGAGAGGCTCCTGGCCGAGGGACGGCTGCCGGCCATCGAGCGGCTCGTGAAGGGCCGCGCGTCCACCCTCGGGCGCGCCCTCGCCTCGTTCCCGTCGTCCACGGCCCCGTCCGTGCCGGAGTTCCTCACCGGCAGGTACGCGGACCGCACGACCTCGATGCCCCGCGCGATCCACGCGTTCGACCGGTCATCGGGGTCCGCGCGCCGGTACAGCCTCGAGCCGGCCGCCTGGGATGACGGCACGCCGACGCTGTTCACCCTCCTCGACTCCCGCGGCGAGACCAGCTACAGCCTGTTCGAGGGCCGGTTCGAGAGCAGCGTCAGCTTCTCCTCGAAGCGCGAGCTGGTCTGGGGCGGCATCCTCGAGGCGCTCCACCTCCCCGTCTACAACCCGGACCGGTCGCTCCTCCGGCAGTTCCGCAGGATGGTGGAGGTCCGCGGGATGCCCCCGCGCGCCGCGTTCCTGATGTTCAACTCGGTGGACCTGGCCGGCCACCTGCGGTCGCCCGAGTCGAAGCGGTACGAGGACGCGCTCGTTCACCTGGACCGGCTGCTCGAGAGCGAGCTCCTCGATTGGATGAAGCGGTATCCCCTGCCCGGCGGCGGGTCCTACCTCGACGACACCACGATCGCGATCTTCGGCGATCACGGGATGGAATCGAGCCGGCGATTCGTGGACCTCCCCGGCGTCCTGAAGCGGCAGGGGCTCAAGGTCGTGGACATGGGCACGGTGTTCCAGGTCGCGGTGCGCGAGAAGCTGTCGCGCAAGTGGGCGGCCCGGCCGGACGTGGTGCTGGCCCCCGGCGGGTCGAACGTCACCCAGGTGTACCTGAGGCGGGCCGGCGAGACCTGGGCCACCGGACCCGCGAGCGGGTCGGAGACCGAGTCGATCGCCCGACAGCTGGCCGCGGTCCCCGGGGTCGAGTTCGTCGTCAGACGTCTCGCCGGCGACCGGCTCGAGCTTCGCGCGGAAGGGAAACGGCGCGCGGTCCTCGTCGAGGACGGGGACGGAGGGTCCCGGACCTTCGCGTACCTGGTCGGACCCGGGCCGGGTGAGGATCCCCTGGGGTACCTCGCCGACCCCGCGGCGTCCCGGCTGGTCCAGGTCGTGGACGGCTCCCTCGACGGCCCGGTGGACCCGATCGCCTTCCACGGCTTCGACGAGTGGCACCTCGCCAGCGAGGCGACGACGTATCCCGCGGCGGTTCCGCTGATCCTCAAGGGTTGCGCCTCGGGACCGACCCAGGGGGACCTCGTGCTCACGTCCGCCCCCGGCTGGTCGTTCCTCCGCCACTCCCAGGGGGACCACGGGGGCCTCCGGCAGGATTCGATCGAGACGGCGCTCCTCCTGTCGGGGCCGAGGGTCCGCGCCGGCGCCTCGCTCGCCGGGTCGAGGCTGATCGACCTCCTGCCGACCTTCCTCGACCTCCTCGGCCTCGTCGCCGATCCGGATTACCTCGCGTCGCTGGACGGCCGCCCGCTCCCCGTGGTCCGCTCCGGCGAGCCCGTTCGCGGGTTCATCCCTCCGCTCCGCGCGGCCGGACCCGCCGCCCGGGACACCGCGATCGCGGCCCGGCGGGCGGGCCCCTGAGGGCCGCGCGAGACGTCCCGGCCCCTCCCTTTGCGCTAGACTACCGCCGCTCATGGCGCCACGCCCGATCCGCATCCTCGTCGCCGACGACCACGCCATCCTGCGCCAGGGGCTGGTGCGCCTCCTGGGATCGGTCGAGGGGCTCGAGGTGGTGGGGGAGGCGGCCGACGGCGCCGCGGCCGTGGACAAGGTGCTCGACCTCGATCCGGACGTGGTCGTCCTCGACATCGTGATGCCGGGGATGGACGGGATCGAGGCCGCCCGCAGGATCACGAGGTCGCATCCCCGCACCGAGATCGTCTTCCTCACGGCCCATCGAAGCGAGGGGTACCGGAGGCAGGCGTTCGAGGCGGGAGCCCGGGGCTACCTGCTCAAGGACTGCGGTCTCGACACCTTGGTCGAGAGCATCCGCCACGCCGCCCACGGCGACTACTACGTCACCGGGGCGGAGGAGCGCGAGAGGGTGGACGAGTACGTCATGCCGCTGATCGAGCGACAGAAGCCCGGGGGTATCGTGACACCTCGCGAGCGGGAGCTCGCCTGCCTCCTCGCGGACGGCTACTCCACGAAGGAAGCGGCCGCCGCCCTCAACATCAGCGTCAGGACCGCCGAGACCCACCGCGCCTCGATCATGCGGAAGCTCGACGCCCGAAACGTCGCGGACATCGTCAAGTACTGCATCCGGAACCAGCTCATCGACCTCTGAGACCTTAATTGCCGTTTTTACTACCGGATTCTACGGAGGCGCCTCGCGTGGAAGTCTCTATACTGCTACGCCACGCGGTGCCCTAGGCTTCTCGTTCAATGTGATCCCGTCGCCCCGTGGGGCGGCGGCAGATCGGAGGGAGAGCCCCATGGCGGATTACGTCCAGTCGTTGATGGCCGGGGTCAAGGCGAAGAACCCGGCGGAGCCGGAGTTCCACCAGGCCGTGCAGGAGGTCGTCGAGTCCCTCGCGCTCGTGATGGACCGGCACCCCGAGTACCGCTCGGCGAAGATCCTCGAGAGGATCATCGAGCCGGAGCGCCTGCTCATGTTCCGTGTACCGTGGCAGGACGACCAGGGGAACTACCAGGTGAACCGCGGGTTCCGCATCGAGATGAACAGCGCGATCGGCCCGTACAAGGGCGGCCTGAGGTTCCACCCGTCGGTGAACCTCGGCATCCTCAAGTTCCTGGCGTTCGAGCAGGTGTTCAAGAACGCCCTGACCACGCTGCCGATGGGCGGCGGCAAGGGCGGCTCCGACTTCGACCCCAAGGGAAAGAGCGACAACGAGGTCATGCGGTTCTGCCAGGCGTTCATGAGCGAGCTCTACCGCCACATCGGCCCGGACACCGACGTCCCCGCCGGCGACATCGGGGTCGGCGGCCGTGAGATCGGCTACCTGTTCGGGATGTACAAGAAGCTGCGGAACGAGTTCACCGGCGTCCTGACCGGGAAGGGCCTGAGCTGGGGCGGCTCTTTGATCCGGCCCGAGGCCACCGGCTACGGCGCCGTCTACTTCGCCGCCGAGATGCTCGCCACCCGGAAGGAGACCCTCCAGGGCAAGACCTGCCTGGTGTCCGGCAGCGGCAACGTGGCCCAGTACACCGTCGAGAAGCTCCTGCAGCTCGGCGCGAAGCCCGTCACCCTCTCCGACTCCGGCGGCTACATCCTGGACGAGGCCGGCATCACCCCGGAGAAGCTGGCGTTCGTCATGGACCTCAAGAACGTCCGCCGCGGCCGGATGAAGGAGTACGCCGACAAGTTCAAGGGCACCGTGTACACCCCGGTGGACCCGAAGCAGGACTTCAACCCGCTCTGGAACCACAAGGCCCAGTGCGCGTTCCCCAGCGCCACCCAGAACGAGATCAACGGGAAGGACGCCGGGAACCTCCTGAAGAACGGCGTCTACGTGGTGTCCGAAGGCGCGAACATGCCCACCACGATCGAAGGCGTCAACCAGTTCATCGCCGCCAAGATCCTTTACGGCCCCGGCAAGGCCGCGAACGCCGGCGGCGTCGCCACCTCCGGCCTCGAGATGTCGCAGAACAGCATGCGCCTGGCCTGGAGCCGCGAGGAAGTGGACGCGAAGCTGCACGGCATCATGAAGAGCATCCACAGCGCGTGCTACGAGACCGCGAGGACGTACGGCACGGCCGGCAACTACGTGAATGGCGCCAACATCGCCGGCTTCCTGAAGGTCGCCAACGCGATGATGGACCAGGGGCTCGTCTAGCCCGCGTTCCTGTCGTTCCTGCGGCGCGGGGGGAACGATCCTCCCGCGCCGTTTTGTTTTCGCCCTGCCCTCCCCCGCCCCGCGGCGTCCGGCCCGCACGATGGGCATGGACCGAGCGCCGGAACGACCGGCCGTAGCGTATCTTCAAAGGTGAGGAGCCCGTCGGACCGCGCCGGAGACGCGGTCGGGGGAGGCCTTGCATAATCAGGAGGTTCGGCGTAGACCGGTGCCACGGGCGGCTCGCGGCCCGAAGCGGAGGCTGCGGCGCGAGCAGCGGTGAGGACGGCTGGGTCGCGCCGGAGGTTGTCGGCTATGCGCATAAAACCAGAAAGGTGACCGGTTTTACGTGATAACGAAGTTGGCCCGAAAGACAAGTTGGGCAGACATGAGAAAGACCCGCGCCCCCCTTGGTGCCTCCGTGCTGTTCGCAGCAACGCTGTGCCTCGGGGCTGGTACCTCCAAACCCTTCTTCCGTGAATACGTCGTTCCGGCGGGCCACTTGGCGGAAGGTGCCGCCGCACGCGTAATCGTCACCGAGAGGGCAGAAGCCTTCGA
>JAIQFR010000015.1 GCA_020073205.1 Terriglobia bacterium | reverse complement strand
GCGGACAGGTACAGAATCTGGGTGCCCCCTAACTCCTTGTCGCCGTAGAGATGCTTTTGATAATTGGCAATCGTGCCATCCTGAGTCGGCCGGTTGCCGCCGAGCTTGCCGCGGGCAAACCGGTGGCTATCGCCGGGCTTCTTGGAAAGCCGTATCTGCGCCTCTTTCTTCAGATCTTCCACCAGGCCGAACAGCGACGCACCGGTCGGACACACGTCACAACAGGCCGGCAGTTGCCCTTTCGCCTGCAAGTGGGCGCAAAACTGGCATTTCTGTATCTGACCAAAAGGACCGTCATATTCGAATTTGGGGACGGAAAACGGACACGCATAGACGCAGTAACGACAGCCGATACACCGGTCCGCATGATGCTCGACGATGCCGGTCTTCGGGTCCTTGGTCATGGCCGATACCGGACACGCCGATACACAGGAGGGATCCACGCAATGCAGACAGTGGCGCTTGACGAAGGAATAGCCGTTAATCTCGCGGTCCTTCTGCGCTGCGGCGCCATCCTGATACACCTTGATGATGTTCAGAGTCTTGCCCGATAAATCCAAGGGCACATCCCACATGAGTTCACTCTTGCTGGCATCGTGCTCCGGCGGCATATGGTTCGCTTCCTTGCACGCCGCCACGCACGCCTTGCAGCCAATGCATTGCGTGGCGTCGTAGAGCATGCCCACGGCGTTAGGAGGCAGGGTTTTGGGTTCGCGCTGGAGCGCACTGGCGGTATCGACAGCGCCTGCCGCGCCGGCGGCGGCCGCCACTTTGAGAAAATCTCTTCGGTTCAGAGCCACGGATCTATGCTCCTATCTTTGCTTGTCGCTCCTGCCCCCAGAAGCTTCGTCGCTATCTTCGGGAAGTTTGCGCGCGAACTTGACTCCGGCAACCGCCGCCGCGCCGACCAAACCTCCGACCAGTGCTGCCGCCGCCACGGTTGCCCCTTTTCCTTTTTCTTCAGTGATTCGTGGATAGGTGGTGGGTGGCGTCACGTTTTTGAGCTCGGCCAGTTGATGGATGCCCTTGGTGAATCCGATTCCTTCTTCGGTGCAACCAAAGCATGGATGACCCGTTCCTACAGGCCATGCCCCGGGACCGACATCGCCGAACAGAATGGCCGGGCAGTTGGCGACGACCCGCGCGTCTTCCCCGTGCTCGAGGCGGCGCGCGATCTCGGCGCGGCGCTGTTCGTGCATCCCTGGGACGTTCTCGGACGGGAGCGCATGCCGAGGTACTGGCTGCCCTGGCTCGTCGGGATGCCCGCCGAGACCTGTCTCGCCATCTGCTCCGTGATCTTCGGCGGGGTGCTCGATCGGCTTCCGGGGCTCAGGATCGGCTTCGCCCACGGCGGCGGGTCGTTCCCGGGGACGTTCGGCCGGATCGAGCGCGGATTCGAGGCGCGGCCGGACCTCTGCGCGGTGGGGACCTCGAGGCCCCCCCGCGATTTCCTGGGACGTTTCTACGTCGATTCGCTCGTCCACGATCCCACGGCCCTTCGAACGCTCCTCGACCTCGTGGGCAGGGACCGGGTCGCGTTGGGTTCGGACTACCCATTCCCCCTCGGCGAGCCCGTCCCGGGCCGCCTCGTGGAGTCGATGCCCGACCTCGACGCCGAGACGAAAGGTCGGATCCTGGGGGAGAACGCCCTCGAGTTCCTCGGCCTCGACCCCGTTCGGGAGCGCTTCCGCGTCGCGCGGAGCGCGACGCCGTGAGCACCGCCGCCGTTCCCTATCGCGGGAGCGAGGCGTTCGCGCTCCTCATGGACGCCGAGGATCCGCTCGCGCGATTCCGCCGGCGGTTCCACCTCCCGCGGCGAGGCGACGGCCGGACCCTCATCTACTTCAACGGCAACTCGCTGGGCCTCGAACCGCTCGACGCGAGGGCGCTCGTCGACGAAGAGCTCGAGGTCTGGGCGCGTCTCGGCGTCGAGGGCCACTTCCGGGCGAAAACGCCCTGGTACTGCTACCACGAGGTCTTCCAGGACGTGGGCGCGCGGCTCGTCGGAGCGGTTCCGGGGGAGGTCGTCATGATGAACTCCCTCACCGTGAACCTGCACCTCATGATGGCGACCTTCTACCGACCGACCGCCGATCGCCACGCGGTCCTGATGGAGGACGCCGCGTTCCCCTCGGATACCTACGCCGCCGCGTCGCAGATCGTCCTCCACGGACACGACCCGCGGGAGGCGCTGGTGATCGCGAGGCCCCGCGAGGGCGAGGCGACGCTCAGGACGGAGGATCTCGAGGATCTCCTGGACCGGCGCGGCCGCGAGATCGCGCTCGTCCTCCTGAGCGGCGTGCAGTTCCACACGGGGCAACGGTTCGACCTCGAGCGCCTGACGCGCGCCGCGCGGGCGGTGGGGGCGGTCGTCGGGCTCGATCTCGCGCACGCGGCGGGGAACGTCCCCCTGAGGCTCCACGACTGGGACGTCGATTTCGCGGTCTGGTGTTCCTACAAGTACCTCAACGCGGGCCCCGGCGCCGTCGCCGGCTGCTTCGTGCACGAGCGCCACGGCCGGAACAAGGCCCTGCCCAGGATGGCGGGATGGTGGGGAAACGAGCCCGGGACGCGCTTCCGCATGCAGCTCGAGCCGGAGTTCGTTCCGAGGGAGGGCGCCGACGGCTGGCAGGTCTCGAACCCGCCGATCCTCGCCATGGCGCCGCTCAGGGCCTCGCTCGCGCTCTTCGACGAGGCCGGCATGGACGCTCTCCGAGCGAAATCGGTGCTCCTCACCGGGTATCTCGAGTGGCTGATCGACCGCATCCCGGATTCGCCGTTCACGATCCTGACCCCTCGCGATCCCGGGGCGCGAGGCTGTCAGCTCTCCCTTCGCGTCGCCGGCCGCGCACGGGAGCGAGCCCGGAAGCTCGGGGAGGCGGGGGCGGTGGTGGACTTCCGGGAGCCCGACGTGATCCGCGCGGCCCCCGTTCCCCTCTACAACACCTTCGACGAGGTCCGGCGATTCGCCGCCCTCCTCGCCGGCGGCGGAAGCTGAAGCGATGGCCGAGGGCGACCGGCGCCGGAGGCGGTTTACGATCGTGGGCGCGGGCCTCGGGGGGGCGCTCACCGCGGTGTTCCTCGGCCGGCGCGGGCACGAAGTCCGGGTCTTCGAGCGCCGAAACGACCCGCGGACGGGACCCCTCGGTCGGAGCCGGTCGATCAACCTCGCGATCTCGGTCCGCGGCCTCCACGCGCTGGAGCAGGTCGGGCTCGCCGCCCCGGTCCTCGAGGCGGCGGTTCCGATGCGGGGCCGCCGGATCCACGCGCCGTCGGGGGCAATCGCGTTCCAGCCGTACGGCTCGTCGGCGGAGCACGTTCTCCGCTCCGTATCCCGCGCGGCGCTCAACCGGATCCTCGTGGAGGCGGCGGAGTCGATCCCGAACGTCGAGGTGACGTTCGGCAGGCGTTGCGTGGGTGTCGAACTGGACCGCGCCGCCGCGACGTTCGAGGTCCTGGGGACGGGCGCCGTGGAGGTCCAGGAGGCCGACGCGGTGGTCGGAGGGGACGGCGCCTTCTCCGAGGTGCGCGCCGCGATGCAGCGCACCGACCGGTTCGAGTGCTCGCAGTCGTACCTCGAGCACGGGTACAAGGAGCTCACGATTCCGCCGGGCCGCGACGGACGCCACGCGCTGGAGCCGGACGCCCTCCACATCTGGCCCCGGGGCGGCTTCATGACGATCGCCCTCCCGAACCGGGACGGGTCGTTCACCTGCACTTGCTTCTGGCCGTTCGACGGCGAGCACGGATTCTCCGCTCTCACGGGCCGCGACGAAGTGCTCGCGTACTTCGAGAGAGTCTTCCCCGATCTCGCCCGCCTGATCCCGGGGCTCGACGAGGAGTTCCGCGAGAATCCGGTCGGATCGCTCGTCACCGTCCGCTGCGCGCCGTGGCACCACCGGGGCCGGGCGGTCCTCCTCGGCGACGCCGCGCACGCGGTGGTGCCGTTCTACGGCCAGGGGGCGAACGCGGCGTTCGAGGACTGCGTCGTCCTCGACGAGTGTCTCGTCGGAGGCGACGGCGATCTCGAGGGAGCGTTCCGCAGGTTCGAGAGCCGCCGCAAGGAGCACGCCGACGCGCTCGCCGACCTCGCCCTCGGGAACTTCGTCGAGATGCGGGACAGGACCGCGTCGAGACTCTTCCTGGCGGGCAAGAAGGCCGAGAAGGTCCTGAACCGCCTCTTCCCCCGGTCGTTCGTGCCTCTCTACCAGCTGGTGACGTTCAGCCGGACGCCGTACGCCGACGCCGTGCGGCGTGCCCGGAGGCAGTGGCGCGCCGTCTTCTGGGCGTTCGCCCTCCTCGGCCTCGGTCTGCTCGCCGCCGCGAGCATGGTGATCCTGCGATGAGTGAGCTGACGTACGCGAATTATCTCCACCTCGACGATCTCCTCGCGCTGCAGTCGCCGCGCTCCGACCCTCCGGAGCACGATGAGATGCTCTTCATCGTGATCCACCAGGTCTACGAGCTGTGGTTCAAGGAGACGCTCCACGAGCTCGAGAAGGTGAAGCGCGATTTCTCGTCGGGGGACCTCTTCGGAGCGATCCACACCCTGAAGCGCGTGCGGAACGTCCTCAAGACCCTCGTCGGTCAGCTCGACGTCCTCGAGACGATGACGCCGATGTCGTTCAGCGCGTTCCGCGACCGACTGGAGCGCGCCTCCGGATTCCAGTCGCTCCAGTACCGCGAGGTGGAGTTCGTCCTCGGTTACCGGCGCGTCGAGATGGTCGCCTATCACCCCGAAGGGTCCAAGGCCCGCCGCACCCTGGAGCGCCGGCTCGGAGAGCGCTCCGTCGTCGACCATCTCTACGACTTCCTCGCCCTCCAGGGGGTCGAGATCCCGGAGCGCCTCCGGGCGAGGGACCTCTCCCTCCCGAACGGGCCCGACGAGACCGTGCAGCGAGGGATCCTGCGACTGTACCGGGAGCGCGCGGACATCGGCGTTCTCTTCGAGCTGCTGACCGACATCGACGAGGGGATGCAGGAGTGGCGCTATCGCCACGTGAAGCTCGTCGAGCGAACCATCGGGAACAAGAAGGGGACCGGGGGCTCGCTCGGCGTCGAATTCCTCAAGAGGAGCCTGTTCCAGCCCTTCTTCCACGACCTGTGGGCGATCCGGCACGAGCTCTGAGGCCGGGCGCCAGCGAGGAGCCACGATGACCGCGGCCCGCACGATCTGGGACATCTCCCCGCGCATCACGCCCGCCCTCGCCGTCTGGCCCGGCGACACGCCCCCCTCCCGCGAGGTGCTCCTCGACATGAAGCGCGGGGACAACCTCACGCTCTCGACGCTTAACGCCACCGTGCACCTCGGTGCCCACGCGGACGCCCCGAGTCACTACGGCCGCGACGCGGACTCGATCGAGGCCCGGGACCTCGCGCTCTACGTGGGCCCCTGCCAGGTGGTCCGCGTTCCCGTCGCCCGAGGGACCCGCGTCGGCCCCGACCGGATCGCCTGGCCTCCGAAGGCCGAGCGCATCCTGCTCGCCACCGGAACCTACCCCGATCCCGATCGGTTCAACCCGGAATTCGCGGCGCTCGACCCCTCGCTCGTGGACCGCCTCCACGCGACCGGCGTGAGGCTCGTCGGGATCGACACCCCCAGCGTCGACCTGTCCGATTCGAAGGAGCTGCCGACGCACCAGCGGCTCCTCGCCTGCGACATGGCGGTTCTCGAGGGTCTCGTCCTCGACGAGGTGCCGGACGGAATCTACGAGCTGATCGCGCTCCCGCTCCCGCTCGTCGGATTCGACGCGAGCCCGGTGCGGGCCGTCCTGCGGGCGATCTCAGAGGAGAAGATCGTCCCGCGCGCCGGCCTCAGCGCTGCCCGCGCGCTCCGGACCCGCCCCCGACGTACGCGATGACCTTCAGCTCCACCGCGATCGGCGTCGGCAGCGCTCCGACCTCGACGGTCGTCCGCGTCGGCCGGTTCTCCTTGAAGTGGTCCGCGTAGATCCGGTTGAACGCCGTGAAATCGCGCTTCATGTCGGTCAGGAACACCTGGACGTCCACGATGTCGTCCCACGCCGCTCCGGCGGCCTCGAGGACCTGCCGTACGTTCTCGAACACTGCGAGCGTCTGGACTTCGATGTCGTGGGTGGCGACGTTTCCCGCGGCGTCGAGCCTCACGCCGGGGATCTCCGACGATCCTCGCTTGCGCGGCCCGATGCCGGAGAGGAACAGGAAGTCCCCGGCGCGCCTCGCGTGGGGATAGGCTCCCACCGGCTCGGGCGCGCCATCGCTCACGATCTCGCTCGGATCGCGCGTCACGGTCGATGCTCCCCTGAGATCCGGATGCAGACGTTCTTCGGCTCGGTGAAGAAGCGGAGCGCGTCGACACCCCCCTCCCGTCCCACGCCGCTCGCCTTCATCCCGCCGAACGGGACCCTGAGGTCCCGGAGCATCCAGCAGTTGACCCAGACCGTCCCGGCCTGGATCCGGGCGGCGACGCGATGCGCGCGATCGAGCCGCCCCGTGAAAACGGTCGCCGCCAGACCGTAGTCCACCGCGTTGGCCTGCGCGACCGCGTCGTCCTCGTCCCGGAACGGGGCGACGGTCACGAACGGGCCGAAGACCTCCTCGCGGTTCGTGCGGCACGACGGCGGGAGACCGGTGACCACCGTGGGCCGGAGGAAGAAACCACCGCGGCAGCGCTCGTTCGGCGGATCGGCCGGCTCCCCGCCGCAGGCGATCGTGCCCCCCTCGCTCCGCGCGAGATCGACGTAGGAGAGGACCTTCTCGAGATGCGAGCGCGAGACGATCGCTCCCTGGTCGGTCCCCGGCTCGAGCGGATCGCCGACCCGAAGGGCGCGCGCGGAGGCGACGAACCGCTCGAGGAATGCCGGGTAGGCGCTCTCCTCGACCAGGATGCGCGAGCCGCAGAGACAGATCTGCCCCTGGTTCGAGAACGCGGCGCGCGCGCTCGTCGCCACCGCCTCGTCGAGGTCGGCGTCGGCGAAGATCAGCGTCGGGTTCTTGCCCCCGAGCTCCAGCGAGAGCTTCTTGAACGCCGGAGCCGCGCGCCGGGCGATGTCGGCGCCGGTCGCGGTGCCGCCCGTGAACGAGATCGCCGCGACCCGCGGGTGCTCGACCAGGGGGACGCCGGCGCGAGACCCCAACCCGTGGACGATGTTGAGGACTCCGGGCGGGAGCCCCGCCTCGCGGCAGAGAGCCGACAGGCGATAGGCGGTCATGGGGGTGAGCTCGCTCGGCTTCGCGACGACCGTGTTCCCCGTGGCGAGGGCCGGCGCGATCTTCCACGTCAGAAGATAGAGCGGGAGGTTCCACGGCGAGATGCACGCCGCGACCCCCCGGGGGGTTCGGAGCGTCACGTTGAGCGCGACGCCGTCGGTCTCGTGCGCCTCGGTGGCCGTGTGGAGGATCGCCGTGGCGAAGAAGCGGAAGTTCGCGATCGCCCTGGGGATGTCGAGGGACCGCGAGAGCGCGAGGGGCTTGCCGGTGTCGACGCACTCGGCGACCGCGAGCGGATCGAGGTCCCGCTCCAGGAGCGCGGCGATCGCGAGCAGGTGGCGCGAACGCTCGGCGGCGGGTGTCGCCGCCCAGCCGGGGAACGCCCGCTCCGCCGCCGCGACGGCCTCGGCAACGTCGCGCTCGTCGGAGTCGGGCACCCGCGCGTAGGGGAGCCCGACCGCCGGATCGACGTCGTCGAGCCACGACGACGAGACCGGGTCGCAGCTCTCGCCGCCGATGTAGTTCTGGATCCGCGGCAGGGGCACGCGGAGAATCCTACCAGAGGAAAGCCCCCGCGACCTCGAACCGCCCGGCTGATACACTACGCCCCTGGCGAGGCGCCGGACCGACGGCGCCGCCGGGCTGAAAGGGCCGTATGGCTCGAGGCCGTTCCCGCTCGCTCTTCACCGCCCTGCTGCTGCTCTTGCCGCTGGCGGCCATCGCGGGCTGGCTCCTCCACGGCATCGTGAATCCCGTGCCGCTGCCGGCGGACCCGGCCACCCGTGCCGCCGGGCCGGCTCCCGGGAAACCATCGCCATGGCCGGGGCTTCCCGACCCACAGGCCGACCTCACGCCGGAACGGCTCCACGAGCGCGTCGATGGGGCGGAAGACTACCTCCGCGCGCAGGGGTGCGTGAGGCTCCTCGCCTGGGACCTCGCGGACCCTAAAGGGACCCTTGAGATCCTGCTGTTTTCCTCCCCCGAGGGAGCGGGCAGAGTTCTTGCTCACGATGTGGGTCCCAAGCGGACGGACGGACCCGGCGACGAGGCTTCATCGGATCCGCAGTCGGTGCTGTTTCGGCGGGGACGGGCGTACGTGCGGCTCATCGCGGACCCTGACGCGACGACGGACCCCGCGCGTCTCATCGCCGAAGCCGGAAGAGTCGACCGCGCGATCCTCGACGGTCTGGGGAGGGGACGGTGAGCGACGGGCGTCCGAGGCGCGAGTTCCTACGCAGGCTCGGCCAGGCCGGGCTCGTCCTCGGCGCCGCGGGGGCCGCCGGCGCACTGGGGCTCTTTTCCCCTGGGAGGTGGCGCGCCGCGAGGGTGGCGAAGGCGCCGCCGGACCGCCGCGTGCCGGATCTTGCCGGGAAGCCGCGCCTGGCCGTGGCGCGCGGCGAAGCGGCCGCCGCGGCGGTGCGCGCGGCAGTGGACGCGGTGGGAGGGATCGAGCGGTTCGTCCACCCGGGCGAGACGGTCCTGGTCAAGCCCAACATGGCGTGGGACCGCACCCCGGAGCAGGGAGCGAACACCGACCCGGACGTCGTCGCCGAGGTGGTGAGGCTCTGCTTCGAGGCGCGGGCGGCCCGGGTCGTCGTGGCCGACGTGCCGGTCCACGACGCCGTGAGGGTCGCGGAGCGGTCCGGGATCGCAAGGGCCGCCCGGAGCGCGGGGGCCGAGGTGCAGATCCCGCCGGGAGCCGGTTTCGTGCTGGCGTCCATCGGCGGAGTGGTCCTGGACGATTGGGAAGTGTTCGCCCCGGCCCTCGCCGCCGACCGCTTGATCAACGTCCCGGTGGTGAAGGTCCACGGACTGACCCGCCTAACCTGCGGCCTCAAGAATGGCTACGGCCTCCTGGGCGGGACGCGGGCGCGCCTCCACCAGCAGATCTCCGCCTCGATCGTGGACCTGTCCGTCGCGTTCAGGCCGACGCTCACCGTGGTGGACGCGACCCGGGTGATGTTGCGCGGGGGTCCCACCGGGGGGCGGCTGGACGACGTGAAGCGGGTGGGAGCCATCGCCGCGGGGACCGACCCGGTCGCGCTCGACGCGTGGGGCGCCACGCTCCTCGGACTCGATCCCCGGGAGGTCCCCCACGTCGCGCTCGCCGAGACGCGCGGCCTCGGATCCATCCACGCGGGGACGCGCCCCTTGGGGGAGATCCATGCCGGGGCTTGAGATCCTCGCCTCCGGAGCGCCGAAGCGTGGCTCGGGCCGAAGCGCGTACGCGCCGAGAGCGGTCCGGCTCGTTTACCAGGGGTTCTTCCTCGTCCTGTTCCTGCTCGCGCTGTGGGCGATGACCGACGAAGGGATCCGCCGGTTCCCGGTGCGGTGGCTGTTCCACCTCGATCCGCTATCGGCCGTCGGGCTGCTCCTGTCGTCGTGGATCCTGCCGGCCGGGCTCCTGTGGAGCCTCGCGATCGTCGGTCTCACGGTCCTGCTCGGGCGGGCGTTCTGCGGATGGGTCTGCCCGATCGGGACGCTCCATCACGTCGCATCGTGGGTCACGCGGAGGCTGCGCCACGGCCCGGCGATCGAGACGAACCGGTGGCGTCCCCACTACCGTCTCAAGTATCTCCTCTTGATCGCGGCGCTCGTCGCGGCGGCCGCGGGAAGCCTCCTCACGGGGTTGCTCGATCCGCTCTCGCTCGCAACGCGGTCGATCGGCTCCGCGCTCTCGCCGGCGCTCTTCGCGGTGCTCGCCGTGGGAGGCTTCCGCGCTCGGATCTTCGAGGGGGCCTGGCTCACCGGGGCGGTCTTCGTCGCGCTCCTGGTCCTGAACCGCTGGATCGCGCGCTGGTGGTGCCGGGCGCTGTGCCCGCTCGGCGCGCTGCTCGGTTGGATCGCGCGGGCGGCGATCTTCAGGATCGAGGTGGACTTCGACGGCTGCACCCATTGCAACCGATGCGCCGCGGACTGCCAGGGCGCGGACGAGCCCTTCTCCAAGCACCGTATCTCGGAGTGCCACGTCTGCCTGAATTGCATCGACGCCTGCCCCGAAGGGGCGATCGCGTTCCGCGCGTTCGTGCCGGCCGCGGCGCCGTCGGGCGGCGTCGATCTCCGCAGGCGCCAGATCCTCGGCGCGGCCCTGGCGGGGGCGGCGCTGATCCCGCTCTCGAGGGCTTCTGCCGGCTCCGCCTCGGCGCCCGGGCCGCTCGCGATCCGGCCACCCGGCGCCTGCCCGGAGGCGGAATTCCTCTCGCGCTGCGTCCGGTGCGGGGCCTGCGTCAACGCGTGTCCGACCACCGCGCTCCAGCCCTCGATGGGCGAGGCGGGCATCGAGGGGGTGTACACCCCGGTCCTGGTGCCGCGACGGGGCTGGTGCGAGCCGAGCTGCACCCTCTGCGGGCACGTGTGCCCCACCGGGGCGATCCGGCCCCTCGGGCCGGACGAGAAGGGGTGGACGAAGCCGGAGGCGGAGGCGATCCGGATCGGGACCGCGTTCTTCGATCCCGGGCGCTGCCTCCCGTGGGGCGCGGACATCCCCTGCATCGTCTGTCAGGAAGTCTGCCCGACGAGCCCCAAGGCGATCTGGCTCGAGCCGGTCGAGGTCGCGGTCCGGGACGGCGGTGTCGTGAGGCTGGAGCGGCCCCACATGGACCCGTCGCGATGCGTCGGCTGCGGATTGTGCGAGGCGAAGTGCCCGGTCAACGACCTGGCCGCCGTCCGGGTCACGAGAGTCGGCGAGTCGAGGTCTCGCGGATCCTCGTTCACGCTCCGTCCCGCGAGGAGGCCGTCATGACGAGCTCGCACTTCACGTTCACGCTGATCCTCGCCGGAGCGCTCGCCGCCCAGGCCCCGCCCGCGTCGTCGCGGGTCCGGCCTTCGGCCATCGCCGGGGACTGGTATCCCGGTGAACGGGCGGTCGCGATCGGGGAGCTCGAGCAGATGTTCGCGGACTCGGCGCCCGCGCCGGCCCTCGATCGGAGGCCCGTCGCGCTCGTGGTGCCGCACGCGGGCTGGCGCTGGTCCGGCGTGGTCGCCGCCGCCGCGTTCCGCAACCTCAAGCGAGGAGATTTTTCCCGCGTCGTGGTATTGGGACCTTCGCACCACGTGCCGTTCGACGGGTTCTCGGTCACGGACGCCGACGCGTACGCGACGCCGCTGGGCGACGTTCCGGTCTGCCAGCTCGCCGTGGAGGCCCTGCGCGACGGGAAGCTCGTCCGAACCGTTCCCGGGGCGGAGGAACAGGAGCACAGCGTCGAGATCGAGCTGCCCTTTCTCCAGAGGGCGCTCGGACCGTTCTGCGTCGTCCCGATCGTCGTCGGGGAGACCACAACGGAGAGCCGGAAGGCCATGGCGGAGAGGCTCGCGCGCCTCCACGACGGGAAGACGCTGTTCGTCTTCTCCAGCGACTTCACGCACTACGGACCCCGGTATCGCTACGCTCCGTTCGGCCCGTCGGCCGTGGTCGCGAGGGGGAGGATTCGCGCGCAGAACGAACGCGCCGTTGACCTCATCCTCAAGAAGGACGCGGAAGGGTTCCTAAAGCACCTCGAGGAGACGCGGGACAGCATCTGCGGGCGCGAAGGCATCGGCGTCCTCCTCGAGCTCCTGCCGAGGATCTCGCCGAAGGCCGAGGGAGTACTCCTCGCACGTTACGCCTCCATCGACATCCCTCAGGTCGAGGACGACAACTCGGTCACGTACGCCGCGATCGCCTTCGTCGAGGGCAGGCCGTCCGGCGGCAAGACGATGGAGACGCCTCCCGCGCACGAAACCTGCTCGGCGTCCGCCCCGCCTTTCGAAGCGGCCTTCGGCCGGAAGCTCCTGGCCCTTGCGCGGGCGACCGTCGAAACGCAGCTCGGGGGCTCGGCCGCGATGGACGCGGCGCTCGCAGCGCTCCCGCGGGACCGGAAGGACCTCGATCAGCTCCGCGGCGTGTTCGTGACCCTGAACCGGACCGACCCGGTCGAGGTCGCCCGCGAGGGAAAGCTGAGAGGGTGCGTCGGCCAGATCTTCCCGGTGCTGCCGCTTCGGAACGCGGTCATCGTCGCAGCCGTCAACGCGGCGCTCCACGACGGCCGGTTCGAGCCGGTCCGGGCCGAGGAGCTGCCACGCCTCGAGGTCGAGATCACGCTGCTGTCCCCCCCGAAGACGGTCGCCTCGTGGCGCGACATCAAGCTCGGGACCCACGGGATCGTGATCGACAAGGCCGGCCGCCGGGCCGTGTTCCTCCCCCAGGTCCCGGGGGAGCAAGGATGGACGCTGGAGGAGACGCTCTCGCACCTCTCCCGCAAGGCGGGTCTCCCGTCCGACGCGTGGAAGGAAGGGGCGGCGTTCTCCGTATTCACCGGGCAAGTGTTCCGCGAGGGGCAGGAGGCGGAGCCGTCCCGGAGATGAAGACTCGACCCACAGCAGGAGAGGAGGCCACGAGATGGACGTCATGACCGTCGGAGCCCACATCGAGGAGGCGATCCTCCGCGCCTCGGTCCTGATCCCTCGGGACGTCGAGGACGCGCTCGCCCGCGCCGCCCAGAAGGAAGACAGCGAGATCGCCCGCTCGCAGCTCAGGGCGATCCTGGAGGACGTCGAGGTCGCGCGGGACGAGAAGCGGCCGATCTGCCAGGACACCGGCATCGTCTCGTTCTACATCACCGCGGGCTTCGACTTTCCGCACACCGCCGGGATCATCCGGCAGCTCGGCCGAAGCCTGGTGAAGGCCACCGGGGAGATCCCGCTGCGCCCGAACACGGCCCACCCGCTCACCGGCGCGAACCCCGGTGACAACACGGGGCCGAACATGCCGATGGTGGACGTGATGTTCACGGAGGGCGACTCGATGGTGATCGACGTCCTGCCCAAGGGGGGCGGGAGCGAGAACCAGTCGTTCCTCTGGATGCTCACGCCCGCGGAGGGGATCAAGGGGTTCAGGAAGCGGCTCGTCGACCACATCCAGAGGGCCGGCGGGAAGCCGTGCCCGCCGCTGATCCTGGGCATCGGACTGGGCTCGCCCGCGGACCTCGCGCTCAGGCTCGCGAAGCGCGCCCTGTCGAGGCCGCTCGGCCGGCACCACGCCGAGAAGCCGGTCGCCGATCTCGAGGCCGCGATCCTCGACGACCTGAACGACCTGGGCGTCGGGCCGATGGGGCTCGGAGGCCGGACGACGGCGCTCGACGTGCACGTGGAGTACACCTTTCGCCACCCCGCGTCCTACCCGGTCGCCCTCGCCGTGCAGTGCTGGGCGGACCGGCGTGCCCGGGTGATCGTGAGCAAGAACCTCGACGTCAGGGTCGAGCAGTAGAGGGGGCCGACATGGAATACACGCTCAGCACGCCGATCCGGGACGACGAGATCGAGAAGCTGCGGGCCGGGGACATCCTCTACCTCAAGGGGATCCTGTTCACCGCCCGCGACGAGGCGCACATGCACCTCCTGGAACACGGCGTCGAGGGGCTCGACCCCCGCGGGCTCGCGCTCTACCACTGCGGCCCCATCATGAAGCAGGTCGGCGGGACGTGGCAGGCCGTCGCCGCGGGTCCGACGACCAGCGCCCGCATGGACTCCCTCGAGGCGCGGTTCCTCGAGAAGTTCGGGCCCAAGGTGATCGTCGGGAAGGGGGGCATGGGCGCGAAGACCCGCGACGCGCTGGTGAAGCACAAGGCGGTGTTCACCAACTTCACCGGCGGCGCCGGCGCCCTGGCCGCGAAGTCCCTGCCCAGGGTGAAGGCGGTCCATCTCCTGAAGGAGCTGGGGATGGCCGAGGCGGTCTGGGTGTTCGAGACCGACCGCTTCGGCCCTCTGATCGTGACCATGGACTCGCACGGGCGCTCGCTGCACGACGAGGTGGACGAGGTCACCCGTGCGAGGGCGGAAGAGGTGAAGGCGCGGATCTGAGCGGGCGCCGGGAGGCGCCGGCGGAAACGGGTGCGAAGCGTGATCGACGAAGAACGCCGAAAACTGATGCGGGCGCTGGTGGCCGGAGCCCTCGGGCTTGCGGCGAAACCGGTGGTCGCGGCCGGGGAGGCGGGCGCGCCGCGCGCGCCCATCGCGGCCAAGAAAGGCCTCGTGGCGCGCGGAATGCGCGACGGGATCCTCGGGGACAAGGGAGTCCCCGACGCGTCGAAGCTCGAGGACGCGCTGGGCAAGTCGGTGGCGCGAGCCGTCGGCGAACGCGGGCCGGTGGAGGCGATGCGCCGCCTGTTCGAGCCGAAGGACGTGGTCGGGATCAAGGTCAACTGCATCGCGGGGAAGGGGCTCTCGCCGGACCCCAAGCTGGTCGGGCTCCTCGCGCAATGGCTGGTCACCGCTGGAGTGCCGCCTCGGAACGTCGTGATCTGGGAGCGCACGGACCGGGAGCTGATCAAGGCGGGATACACGATCCAGCGGGACGGGCGCGGGATCCGCTGCCTCGGCACCAACGACGACTACGAGAAGAGCCCTAGGGAGTGGGGGGCGGGGGGATCCTGCTTCGCGCGGGTCCTGGCGGAGGAGTTCACGGCGCTGATCAACGTCGGCGTGCTCAAGGACCACGACCTCGCCGGGGTGTCCGTTGGCCTCAAGAACTGGTACGGGGCCATCCACAACCCGAACAAGCACCACGACGATGGGTGCAACCCGTACGTCGCCAGTCTGGCCGCGTTCCCCCTGATCCGGGACAAGCTGCGCCTGACCGTGATCGACGCGATGGCCCCGCAGTGCCACGGCGGGCCGGCACGGGTGCCGCGCTGGTCCTGGCCCTACCACGCGGTGCTCGCCTCGACCGATCCGGTGGCGATCGACGCGCTCGGCTCGAGCGTCATCGAGGCGCGCCGCAAGGAGGTCGGGCTCGAGTCACTCGCGAAGGAGAAGCGCGAGCCGCGGTACATCGCCGAGGCCGCGAAGCTCGGGCTCGGCGAGTCCGATCTCTCGAGGATCCGGGTGGAGGACGTGTGAGAGCGGCGGACCTCGAGCGCCGGCGGTTGCTCGGCTCGCTGGTCGCGGCCGGCGGCGCCGCCTGCGCGCTCGCGAGGCTCGGCGCCTCGCCGGTTTCGGCGCAGGGGGTCGACGCCGGGCCATCGCTTCCCGTCCCGTCGGCCGGCGATCTCCCGGCGCGGCCCGCTCGCTGGTTCAAGAAGCTCGACGGCCTCAGGGTCGAGTGTGGGCTCTGCCCGCGAAAATGCCGGGTCGCCGACATGGAGCGCGGTGCGTGCGGCGTTCGCGAGAACCGGGGGGGCGAGTACTTCACACTGGTCCACTCCCGCCCGTGCTCGCTGCACCTCGACCCGGTGGAGAAGAAGCCGTTCTACCACGTGCTCCCCGGGACGAGCGCGGTGTCACTGGCGACGGTCGGCTGCAACTTCGAGTGCAAGTTCTGCCAGAACTGGGAGATCGCTCAGGCGCGGCCCGAGCAGGTGCCCGCGATCGACGCGCCGCCGGAGCGCCTCGTCGCCCTCGCGAAGGCCAACGGGACGCCGACGATCGCCTGCACCTACACCGAGCCCGTGGTGTGGTCCGAGTACGTGTACGACATCGCGGCCGCGGGCCGGAAGGCGGGGATCCGCACGCTGATGATCTCCAACGGGTCGATCCAGCCGGAGCCGATGGGCGACCTGCTCGACGTGCTGGCGGCGGTCAAGGTGGACCTCAAGGCGTACACCGACCGGTTCTACCGGGTGACGTGCAAGGGGGAGCTGAAGCCTGTCCTCGACACGCTGCGCCTCCTGAAGAAGAAGGGGATGTGGACCGAGATCGTGGTCCTGATCGTCCCCACCCTGAACGACGGCGAGCAGGAGCACCGGGAGCTGGCGAGGTTCGTCGCGGGCGACCTCGGCCCCGACGTGCCGGTCCACTTCACCCGCTTCCACCCGGGGTATCGGCTCATGAACCTACCGAGCACCCCTGTGCCGGTCCTGGAGCGCGCCCGCGAGATCGCGATGACGGAGGGGCTGCACTTCGCCTACGTCGGGAACGTCCCGGGCCACCCCGGGAACCACACGTATTGCCCCGGCTGCAAGACCGCGCTCATCGAGAGGACGGGCCTCGCCGTCACCCGGAATCGCCTGGTCCGAGGCCGCTGTCCGGACTGCGGACGCGAGGTGCCGGGCATCTGGGCTTGAGGGGGCGTTTCCAATCACTTCCTCTGGTCCTTCACCGAAACGTCCGCGACGCGCCGGAACAGGTACCACCGCCAGCCCCCCAGCGGCGCGCACGGGTAGTCGGCGTCGAGCACGTAGCGGTAGCCGGGCAGGCCGCTCAGCCGCTGCTCCGGCGCCGGTTCCCCCTCGAAGCGATGGACCAGATACCAGTCGGGTCCGGCGCCGGTCCATTTCTCCCGCGGAACGTAGAAGAGCCGCTCTCCTCCCGGTACCCGCGCCGCGTAGTAGCGCCCGACGACGCTGTTCCGCCAGTCGTTGTCGCCGGAGACGACGACGCGACCGCCGGGACCCGTCGCCAGGATGTGGGTCAGCGCGGCGCTGTACCGGCCACGGCCGTCCTCGAGCAGCCGCTCCAGGCGCCCCGCATTCCCATACACGAAGAGCGCGGCGAGGGTCGTCGCGGCGAGCGTCCCGGGGAGGCCGCGGGCGGCTAGGGCCCCCAGCATCCCCGCGACAAGCAGGAGTCCCAGCGCCGCACTGACCTCGAAATGGCGCTCGAAGACCTGCTCGTTGGCGCTGAATCCCAGCACGCAGATCGGTGAGACGAGGATCGCGGTCAGGTATAAGACCCCCAGGTCGTCACCTCGAGCGAAGAGGCGGCCGATGCCGGCGGCTAGGACCGCGCAACCCACGGTCAGGAGAAACCCCGTGCCGAGGCCGATCGGAAGGCCGCAGGTGTAGGCCACGGTACGACCCACGACGGGCAGGACGTTCTCCGCCGGCGCCCCGCCGATGACGATGCCGCGAAGGAAACCGAAGTAGAGGAGAGCGGCCGCGGCGGCGGGTAACGCGTGCCAGCGGACCGCCGCAACGAGAAGCGCGAGACCGCGCGGCCCGCGGCGCGCCCAACGGACGGCCGACCAGGCCGCGACCCCGGCGGGAATGTGAACGGCCGTCGCGTTCGCAAGGAGCGCCAGGGTCACCGCCGCCCCGTAGATCAGCGCCCAGCGGCTCCGGGGGCCGAGATCGCCGCGCACCGCAGCGAAGAAGGCGAGCAGGGAGAACCCCAGCGCGAGACCGTAGCCGCGAGCTTCCGATCCGCACGAGACCAGGAGGTACGAGGTGCCGAGAAAGATCGCCGCGAGGAGGGCGCGCGCTCGCGGCGATCCGTCCCGCACCCCTCCGGTGCGGGCGACGATCGCGGCGCCGAGGGCGACGGAGGCCAAGCCGCCGAAGACCGCGGGGAGCCGATAGACGAAGTCGCTCCCGATCGGCCGAAGCGCGTAGAGCAGGAGCGAGTAAAGCAGGTGATTGTTGTCGTGCCTCTGGAGGAAGATCTCGAGCGGCGAGCGGACCTGGCCCACCCGGTCGATGCTCCACACCTCGTCGAGCCACAGGTCGCCTCGCGCCGCCAGCGCGAGCAAACCTCCGGCCGCGACCAGGGCCAGCCCGATAGCGATTCGCCACGGTCCGCTCCAAGGAGTCGCGGCGGAGGAGTCCGGCGCGAGAACTGCCGCCCGTCGGGGCGCCTCGCTCGGATCGCGGCCCTGCGACATCTTCCCTTCTCCTCTCCGTGGTCGGAAGCCAGGAGGCGCAGGAAGAAGGGAGTATATTCCGCCGGACCGACCGCGCTCGCCTCCGCGGCGACGTGTTCCCCGCCATGCCGGAAGCGGCGTCCCGGCAGCCCAGGTGTAACCTGTGCCGGGGGGACGATCATGGACGAGATCGTGGTTCGGACCTGGGGAGAGCTACAAGACCTCCTCTTCGCGGAATCCTGGCAGGAAGCGCTGGGGCGTTTCCGCTCGCCCCTCGCGTTCCGCGGCGGGGCCGATTCGAGGGCCGACTTGAAGTCGGGCCTCCTGAAGCTCGGCGGCGCGCCGAACCGGCAGGAGGGGCACCTCCTCCGCAACTTCCGCAAGTACGCCCACCGAGACGCGGTGCCCGGCGACTCGGTCTGGAACTGGCTCGCGCTCGGGCAGCATCACGGCCTGCCCACGCGCCTCCTCGACTGGTCGTTTTCGCCGCACGTGGCGCTCCACTTCGCCACCGAGGACACCGACCGCTACGACGTCGACGGCGTGCTCTGGTGCATCGACTACCTCCGCATCCACCAGCGGCTTCCCACGCCGCTCCGGGACGTGCTGGAGCGCGAGGGGTCGAACGTGTTCACCGCCGAGATGCTCCACCGGGTGGCGCCGACCCTCGAGTCGTTCGACGCGCTCTCCAAGGAGCCGTTCGTGCTCTTCCTCGAGCCGCCGTCGCTCGACGACCGGATCGTCAACCAGTTCGCGCTCTTCTCCCTCATCTCGGAGCCGTCGATCCGGCTCGACCGGTGGCTCGCCGAGCGACCCGGCCTCTGCCGGCGGATCGTCGTGCCGGCGGGGCTCAAGTGGGAGGTCCGGGACAAGCTGGACCAGGCGAACATTACCGAGCGGGTGCTGTTCCCTGGCCTCGACGGCCTCTCCCGCTGGCTGAAGCGCTACTACACCCCGCCGCGGGAGCCGCGAGCCTAGCGTGGGGGCGCGGCGCCGCGCCTCGAAGGAGCCATCGCGATCAGGACCGTCGCAGCGGAGACTCCCAGAAGCGCGGCGAGCCCGAGACAGGTGCCGCGGAGCCCGAGGGTGGGGACGATCAGGACGGCGACCGTCAGCGCCGCGATCGCGGCGCCCGCGTGGTCCGCCGCCTCGACCCGGCCAGCCGCGTCGCGGGCGTCCTCTCCCCGGCAGAGCAGCGCTCCGGCGCCGCTCGGAAACACGGTCCCGGTCGCGACCCCGGAGAGGAGCAGCAACGCGCCCAGAGGAGTCGCCGCGGCCCATCGTGACCCTGCCAGGGTTGCGATTCCGTGCAGCGCCGCCGGCAGCGCGACCGCGAACGTCAGGGCGACGCCGCTCGCGAGGAGGAGCCAGCGGTCCGACTCTTCGGGCCCCGCCTCCGCGGCGCCGCGAGCCGCCCACCCGCCGATCGCGAGGCCGGCCATGAACGCCGCCGTCAGCCAGCCGAGCTGCCCGTAGAGCGCGCCCACGCGAGTCTGGAACGCGAACAGCAGCACGAGGCTCCACGCCATGCCCGCGGCACCGGTCAGGGTCACCGCGTGCAGCGCGGCGAGTCCCACGAGTGGCCTTCCACGCGTCCACCGTGCAGCGGCGAGCAGGAGGACGGCGAGCGACGGGATCGAGGCGAGGAGCGCGGGCCAGGACGTGCCCGTCCTCCCGCCTCCGGGGAGCCAGGACGCCAACGCGCTCCCTGCGATCCTCTGCCTCAAGGCGAGCGCGTGGAGGAACGACACGGGGCGCTCGTCCCGGCTTGCGGGGAGGCGCGCGGCCGCGAGGAGCAGCGCGCGCTCCTGGGCCGCCACGCGCTCGGGGGGGAACATCAGCCCGAACGTCTCCGGCACGACGACTCTTGAAGCGATCTTTCTCTCGAGAAAACGCGCGGAGAGCACCTCGGGATCGAGCGTGACCACGTCGGAGCGGAATCCCGCGATCAGGAAGCCGTCGGGCCCCGGCGCGGCGGCCACCACGGGGAAGGCCTCGCGCAGCGCGCGGTAGACCGACCCGCCGAGCGCCGCCGTCTCTCCGGTGACGACGTTGGGGGCCGTGCGGAGCCTCGTGGCGAACACGCCGTCGGGGGCGAGCCGGGATGCGGCCAGCCGGAAGAACTCCGCGGTCGAGAGGCGGGCGAGGAGCAGGGTCACGGGATCCGGCTGCTGCACGAGGATCAGGCCGTACGGCTCGCCGCCGCCGGCGAGGAACGCGCGCGGGTCGTCGATCACGATTCGGACGCGGGGGTCGCGTAGCGCGGCGTCGTCCTCCGGCGGGAGAAAGCGCCGGACGAAGTCGAAGGCCCGCCCGTCCATCTCGACGAGGTCCACGCGCTCCACCGGGTGGTGGAGGAGGTGTCGGAGACCGCCGAGCGGCAGTCGTCCCACCGCCAGCACCCGGCCGGGCCCGGGGGCGAGACACGCGGCGGCGTGCGTTTGGATTTCCTGCTCCTCGGGATCGGGGAACGACCCGACGTACTGTCCCCCCTCGTACAGATGCCGCACACCGTCACCGGCGATCGCGACCTGCTGGTACGGGGTGTCGAGCCAAGCGACGAGCGCCATCCCGGGGACGAAGCCGCCGAAACGCGCGCGCTCCGTCGCCTCCTCGAGCCGCGACGAGACGGGCGAGAGCGCCAGCAGCGCCAGGGCGAGCGCGAGGAGCGGGAGCACGGCGCGCCCCGGAATCGAGCCGGCCCTGGCCGCGGGGACGGCCAGTGCGAGCGCGAGCGCGCCGGCGATCGCCGCGGCGTGGAGCGGCGCCGCCAGCGGGATCAGGACGAAGGTGACCGCGAGGCCCGCCGCGAGGGATCCGGCCGCTTCGAAAACGTAGAGACGGGCGATCCCCTTGCCGCCCGCGATCCCCGCGGCCGAGGCCGTCGCGGCGAGCGCGGTGAACGTGAGCCCGACGAGCGCCCCGGGAAGGGCCATCGCCGCGATCGACAGCACGAGCGAGGCTCCGAGCGCCGGGACCTCGCCGGGCGGCACCGGGAGCGCGAGCCGAGCCGTGCGGGCGACCAGGATCTCCGCGACGCCGGCGGCGGCGAGCAGGGCCAGGCCGGCCATCGCCACGAGCGCCGGGCGCCTTCTGGCGGCCCGGCGCGCGGCGGCGGCGCCGAGGGCGATCCCGCCGAGCCACGATCCGAGCCCCAGTCCGACGGCGGTCTCGTCCCCCTGGAGGCTGACCAAGAGCTCGCGGAGGAGCAGGACCTGATTCGCGAGCGCGAGGGCTCCCGCCGAGAAGCACAGGAGCGAGAACGGGACCAGGGGAGCGCGGAGGCGGCTCCCTTCGCTCATCGGCCCGGAGACGCGCCGCGGACGGTCTCGAGCGCCTTGCGCGCGTCCGCGTCGCTCGGGTTCCGGCGAAGCGCGTCCTCGAGGGTCCGGAGGGCCTCGGCGCGAGCCCCGCGTGACGCGAGGTAGCGCGCGTAGGTCACGAGAGGGGCGGTGAAGCTCGGTGCAAGCTCGAGCGAGCGCCCGAAGCTGGCCCTCGCGCCCGCCTCGTCTCCCGACTGGAGGGCGATCATGCCGAGATAGTAGTGCGGGCGAGGGTCGGCCGGTCGGGCCTGCCCCATGGCGAGGAAGGCTTTCTTGGCCTCGTCGACCTGGCCTGCCGCCATCCGGGCCGCGCCGATCTGGCCGAAGAGCTCGGGATCCGGCCGGACGTTCTGCCCCTGCGCCACCTCGAAACAGGTCGCGGCGCGCGCCGGCTGGCCCGCCTCGAGGAGGAGGAGTCCCGCATCCACCAGCGTCGCGGCATCTCCCGCTCGCGCGTCCGCGAGCGCAGCGGCGCTCCTGAGCGCGGCCTGCCGGTCGCCCTGGCGCGACTCGATCTCGAATCGAGCGGCGATGGCCATCCCGTTCCGCGGGTCGCGGGCCAGCACGTCCCGGAGGACCTTCAGTCCTTCCGCCCCGCGCCCCGTCTCGCCCAGGAGGCCGGCGAAATCCACCGCGATCAGGCTCCTGCGGGGGTCGTCCTTGAGGAGATGGCGGTAGAGCTCCTCCGCCTCGGGGAGCTTGCCCTCCAGCCGGTACGCGCTGGCCAGCATCGAACGGGCCTTCTCGGCGAGCACCGAGGTGTTGTCTCGATCGGCCTCCGCCGCGGCGAGGGCCGCGAGCGCCTCCTTCTCGGCCTCGGGATACCGCTCGAGCTGGATCAAGGCGAGGATTCGGGTGTTCCGCGCCTCCTGGCTCCTGGGGTTCTCGCGGAGGATCTCGTCGGCGGCGGAAAGCGCGCCGGCGGCGTCCCCCTTGCTGAACCGCTCGCGCGAGGCGTGCACGCGCCGGATCTCGTCGATACGGTCCTTCGGGTCGGCGAGCCCTCCCGGCGCGGCGGAGCCGGTCTTGAAGAAATCGCCGCCCAGGTAGCCGAGGCTCTTGAGCCGCTCCTCCTCCTCGCGGGTGAGGGTGCGGCGGGAGCCTGCGGCCGCCGAGTCGTCCGTGGTGCTGCCCTCCCACCTCGAGAGCAGAGCGGCCATCTCGTGGGCACGGTCCGGGTCGCCCGCGGCGAGATCGTGCCGCTCGCCGGGATCGCCCCTCAGGTCGTACAGCTCGGGTCGCGGGGCCTCGACGTACTTGTACCGGAGGTCGCGGATCATGTGCAGGGCCGCCAGGCCGTATTCGAGGCGGGGCATCAGCGTCTCCGCGTGGGCGACGGCCAGGCGCCCGTCGTCGGCTCCCTCGATCCGCGGCCTCAGGCTCTTGCCCTGAGCCTTCTCGAGAGGCGGCTGCCCAAGGAGGTCGAGGATCGTCGGCGCGATGTCGACGAGCTCGACGGGGCCGCCGACCTTGAGGCCGCGGGGGACGAGCCCGGGAGCGCGGAGGATGAAGGGGACGTGGAGCGTGGCGTCGTAGAGGAAGAAGCCGTGGGTGTCCTCGCCATGCTCCCCGAGGCTCTCGCCGTGATCGCCGACGACGACCAGCACCGACCGGTCGAGGAGTCCGCCGCTCCTGAGCCGCGTCACGAGATCCCCGAAGCAGGCGTCCACGTACGAGATCTCACGGTCGTAGCCCGCGCCCTCGAGCGTCCGTCCCGGCGTCTCGGGCGGTCGGTATGGCTCGTGGGGATCGTAGTAGTGCACCCAGAGGAAGAAGCGCCCGGGCCGCCGCCGGCCGAGCCAGTCGAAGACGCGCGCGTTGACCTGGTCCGCGGTGCGCTCGGCCTCGTAGAGCTGGTCCTCGCCCCCTCGAAAACGGTTGACGTCCACGTCGTCATAGGTGTCGAAGCCCTGCTCGATCCCGAACCCCCGATTCAGGACGTAGGCAGCGACGAACGCCGCCGTCTCGAACCCCGCCGAGTGCAGGCGCGTGGCGAGGGTCGTCTCCGACTCCCGCAAGCGGTACAGGCCGTTGTGGTGGACGCCGTGGGACGAAGGGTAGCGGGCGGTCAGCAGCGAGGCGTGGGAGGGGAGCGTCAGGGGAACCTGGCTGATCGCCTGCTCGAAGATCGTTCCCTCGTGCGCGACCGCGTCGAGATTCGGCGTGGGCACCGCGGTGCCGCCGAACGCTCCGATGCGATCCGCCCGCGTGGTGTCGAGCGTGACCAGGATGACCGAAAGCTCGGAAGGGGCCGGCGTCCGGCCGCACCCGCCGATCCAAGGCGAGGCGGCGACGAGCGCGCATCCCACCAGGATCTTCCGCGCGTACACCGTCATTCGATGCTCCAACTGCCTCGCCGGTCCGCACTCGGCGCGGGAGAAGGCTCCGGCGCGCGGATCCCGGCCGGGGGATGATAGAGCAGCGAGAAGCGGCCGTCACGCTCCCTCGCGTGCGCTCCGAACGCTGCGCGCTGTCGATCAGAAACGGTACGAGACGGTGGTGTACACCTGGCGGGTCCCTTCGGATGCCCCCTGGTTCTGCTCGGCGGATACCGTGAGCACGATCCGCCGCGCGAGGACGGCGTCCCAGTCCAGGCCGTACCAGCTCAGCCTGCCGCTCGGGATCGGAGAGAAGCGAACCGTCTCGATCCGGGTCCCGCCGTGGACCTCGAGACGCGACCAGGACGTGAGGTCGGCCGATGCCGACACCGAGTGCAGCCAGCCCTCGACGACGTCGCTGGTGTACCGCGTGCTGCGCGCCTGGACGGCGAAGGCCGGGCGTCCCAGCCCGTGCACCCCCGCCCGGAGCGTGGTCGAGCCGGCCTGGCCGTCCACGCCGCCGATGCTTCGCCGACCCTCGAACCCGTAGCTCACGTGGGTACCCACCTTGCCGTCGGCACCGATCCAGGAGCCGCGCCGCGTCCGGTCGTCGAACTCGGTCTCGGGCGTGATCGAGTCGCGGTAGAGCCGGACGCTCCTCCGGCCGTCGAACCCACCCTGCACCGTGAGATCGTCGGCGACGCGCCAGCTGAGGCTGACGAAGGCGCTCGTGAGGGTCAGCGTGTCCCCCTCCGCCGTCTTCTTCCACCCGCGATTCACGTCGGTTTCCTCGGTGGCGTACGCGGAGACACGGGCGCCGTCGTACCGGCCCTGGAGGAAGACGAAGTCGCGGTCGATGTTCCCGTGGTCGGACGAGTCCACGGCTCCCGTCGTGAACGCCCACCGGCGAGCGGTGCCCATGCCGCTCCCGACCTCGTAGTAGGCGCCGTACTCTCGCACGTCCGAGGAGTACCCGTAGGTGAGCGGATCGGGCTGGGTTCCCGTGAAGATGCCGGTCGCCCAGTGCTCCTTGCGGTACTCGGCGACGAGGCCGTCGAACAGGCTGACGACCGCCAGCGACGGCGAGAACTGACGTCCCAGGGTGAACCGCAGCGGCTCGTCGCGGCGCCGGTACCCGACGGACAGGCGGTAGATCCGATCGCGCGTCTCGGTCTCCGAGCTTCCGCTCACGAAGCTCCTCGTCGTCCGCTGGGCGCGGACGTCCACGTCGAGGTCGATCGGGGCTCCTCCGACTTGCGAGCCGTCGAGCCTGAGGTCGAGCGCGGGCTGCCGGTACCCGCCGGAGCCGTCGACCGCGCTGACGTCGAGGAACCGGAGCCCCACGCGGCCGCGGAGCCCGGCCGCCCTCCACCAATCCACTCTGGGCTTGTAGGGCACTTGGGCCGGCGGCGGGTCCGCGGGTGACGGCTGCGCGCCGGAAGGGGACGGCGGCGGGTCGGCGGCGGCTTTCCGAACCTCGTCTCCCGCGGAGAGATTGGAGCCGGCGCTGACTCGGGCGCACCGGGCGCGGCTCGGCGAGACCTCGACGACCTGGATCTCGGCGACGACCTGGTCGCCGCGAACGACGTCCAGCCGGTCTCCCACGGCGACCCCGCTTAGGGAGCCCTCCGTCACGTAGACCGACGAGCTGGTGACGTAGCTGATGCGGGACGTCGAGTCCGGCACGTCCGATGCCGGCGCCGGCGCGGACAGAAAGAGGACCGCGGCGGGGAGGAGCGCCAGCCCGGGGCGTCGCCGGATCGTCATCGCCGTGACCTCGTTCGATTCGAGGATCCGTTGGGATGGCAGTGGTAGCACGCGGCGCTGTCGTACAAGTACCCGCTGACTCCCGTGTGCTGCGAGTTCATTTCCGCCTGCGAATGGCAGAGGAAGCAGCTGAACACGGCGTAGTTAGCGGAGTTGGTGTGACAATCCGAGCAGTGGGTCCACCGTCCCGCGTGCGTCCCCGTGTAGATCGGGAAGGATGACGGCAACGAGGCGTCGTGCTGGGTGAAGCGGGCCCCGGTAAAGGTCGCTGTCGTGTGGCATTGCGTGCAGTCGGTCGAGAAGCCGGCGGAGACGTGGTTGGGGTCCGTCTGCGCGTTGTATGCGGCCTGGTGGCACGACACGCAGGTCGTCGGCTTCCCCGCGTAGACGCCGTCCGCGTGGCAGGCGGCGCAGGCGAGGCCGACGTGGGCCCCGGTGAGCGGAAACGCGGTGTTCGCGTGATCGAACGTCGCGCCGGACCACGTCACGGTCGTATGGCAGAGCGTGCAGTCCGTGGGGAATCCGGCCTGGGCGTGGTTCGGATCGGTGGTGCCGTTGTACTGCGCGAGGTGGCACGACACGCACGTGGTCGGCTTTCCACGGTAGACGCCGTCGGCATGGCAGGCGTTGCAGTCGAGTCCGGCGTGGGCGCCGGTGAGCGGGAACGCGGTCGTCGAGTGGTTGAACGTCGAGCCGGACCAGGTTGCGGTCGTGTGGCACAGGGTGCAGTCGGTGGGGAACTCGGCCTGGGCGTGGTTCGGGTCGGTGGTCCCGTTGTACTGCGCGAGGTGGCACGACACGCACGTGGTCGGCTTTCCGCGGTAGACACCGTCGGCATGGCAGGCGTTGCAGTCGAGTCCTGCGTGGGCGCCGGTGAGCGGGAAGGCGGTCGTCGAATGGCTGAACGTCGAGTTGGACCAGGTCGCGGTCGTGTGGCAGACCGTGCAATCCGTGGGGAACCCGCCCTGGGCATGGTTCGGGTCGGTGGTCCCGTTGTACTGCGCGAGGTGGCACGACACGCACGTGGTCGGCTTTCCCCGGTAGACGCCGTCGCCGTGGCAGGCAACGCAATCGAGGCCGACGTGGGCGCCGGTCAGGGGGAACGCCGTCGTCGAGTGGTTGAAGGTCGCCGGGATGAAGCTGACGTTGTTGTGGCAGAGAGAGCAGTCGGTCGGGAACCCGGCCTGGACGTGGTTGGGGTCGGTCGTGGCGTTGTACTGCGCGAGGTGGCACGAGATGCACGCGGGGCTGAGGTGCGAGTTGAACGGCTGCCCGTGGCACCGAACGCACGCGATCGCATGTCCCCCCGTCAACGGGAAGCCGTTGGTCGCGTGGCCGCCCCGTGCCGTGCCGAAGGTGACTGAGCTGTGACACACGGAGCAATCGCCGGTGAAGCCCGCCGGCACGTGGTCCGGCGGCCGCTGGGGGGCGGTGGGGAACGCCGCGCTGTCGTGGCAGCCCGCGCACTCCACGGGGAGCCCGACGTACATCGTGCGGCCGAGGGAGCGCGTCCGATGACACGACTCGCAGTCGGCCGCCGCGTGCGCGCCGGAGAGGGGGAACCGGCTCGTCCGGTGCATCCGCACGGCCTCGGAGCGATCGATGAAGCTGAGGGGGGTGTGGCACCGGGCGCAGTCGGTGCCCATCTCTCCTCGGTGCACGTCCTGGTGGCAGTCCACGCAGGACTTGCCGGCCCGAGAGAAGACGAGTGAGACGTGGCATGACCGGCACGGAACTGCCCGGTGGGCTCCCTGGAGCGGGTAGTACTTCGAATGGTCGAACTTCTTGGTCGGAGCCGCCGGCAGCCAGTGCTCCTCGCTGTGGCAGAGGCTGCAATCCGCCTTCCACGAGCCGTGCGGATTCTGCCGCACGGGGGCGTCCTGGGCCCGCGAGCCGCCGGGCGCCGTCGCGACCACCATCGTGAGCAAGGCGGCGAGGCCGATCGTCCGCAACCGGGAAGACTGTAAGGCGGTCGCCATGGATCGTCGCCCTCCCCGCGGGCCGATAAACCCCAGCCTGCCTCCGATTCGCTGCATCAAATCCTACTCGCCGCCGCCCAATTACTCAAGCGCAGCGACCCGGACTTGGGGGTCCCCGCCTACGTTCCTCTGGCAGCCGGAGCTGCCTCGGGCCGGCGCTCGCCCGGCCCGCCGCCTCCGTGGCAGCTCGCGCAGCTCGTCGGTGTGCCGGTGTAGATCGTCACCGGGCGGCCGTCCGGCCCGGGGGCACCCGACGGGGAGTGGCAGCGAGCGCAGAGCACGCGGGCGTGAGCACCCTTGAGCGGGAACCTCGTGTCCCGGGCGTGGTCGAAGAGGACCGCGGGACGGAAAGCCTGGACTCCGTGGCACGCCCCGCACGCGCCTCCGTCCTGTCGGGCGGCGAACTGTCCGCCATGCGGATCGGCGTGGCAAGCGTCGCAGCGCTTCCGCCGGAGACCGAAGACCAAGGCTCGGCGGGGTCCCTGGCCGAGGACGAGGCTCGTACCGGCCGGGGCAGCCTGGAGCTCGACATGGCACTTCGAGCAAGGAGCCTTGCCGTGCGCACCTTCGAGGGCGAATCCCAGACGGCCGTGACCCGCGGCGTCGATCCGGCTCGGCCGGAACGCGGTCGTGTCGTGGCAGCCGAGGCATCCGCGCGCGACGGGACGCGCGCCGTCGGACGCGAATCTCCCCCCGTGAGGGTCGAAATGGCAAGTGGTGCAATCCGGGGAGGGATGGAGCGCGACACCCGCCTTCCCCAGCTCCGCGGTGCCCGGCAGCGGGGGTAGGCCCGGGCGGGCCGCCGGCCCGTGGCACGCCCCGCAGGTCACGGCCGCATGGCGGCCGTCCAGCGGGAAGCCGGTCTCCGCGTGCCGAGCGGGCGTGTAGGTCGAGGGACGGTAGGCGTTCGTGTCGTGGCAGGCCCCGCAGTCGCCGCCGTCCGGCCGTTTCTTCTCCTGTCCGGCATGGTTGTCCGCGTGACAGTCGCCGCATCGCGAGCTGCGGGGGCGGAGAAGGACTCCCGCACGCCCCGGCCCCTTGCCGCCGGCGGGATGGCAGGAGCGGCACTGCACCTTGCGATGGGCGCCGCGCAGAACGTAGGGGGAGTCGTCGTGGCGTTCCACCGTGAAGGTGCTCGGCGCGTATGCGTCGGTCGTGTGGCACGCGGCGCAGTCGGCCGGTTTCCCTGTGAGGGTGGCCTGTCCGGCGTGGGCGTCCGCGTGACAGGCGCCGCAGCGATCGAACACCGGCTTCGGCACCCACGGGGCGCCGGCCGGCGAGTGGCACTTGGCGCACGGCACGCCGGCGTGGCGACCCCTCAGCGGATAACGGGTGCGATCGTGGTCGAACGAGCCCTTGCGAAGCTCGCGGAATCCGAGCTCGGTGTGGCAGCGAGCGCAATCGGCGCCGAAACGGCCGGCGTGCGGATCGCGGTGGCAGTCGCCGCAGCTCGCGTGGGCGAGCGGCTTGAAGAGCGGATGCGAGCGCCCCGCGCGGTCGACCGGCAGCGCCAGCGAGGGAACGAGGTGGCACTTCGCGCAGGGGACCGGGGCGTGCTTGCCGGCCAGGGGAAACGAAGTCTTCGAATGGTCGAAGGCCGGAAGGGTGAACGACCCGGTCGCGTGGCAGCGCTCGCAGTCCGCCCCCAGGGCGCCGCGGTGAACGTCCTCGTGGCAGCCGCGGCACGCGACGCCGAGGCCGGTCCAGCCGCGAACCGCCCCGCCGCTTCGCGGCGCAAGGTCGGCGGGGGGGGAGACGCGGAACTCGGGACGCCCGTGACAGGCCGCGCACGGCTTTCCCGCGTGTTTCCCCGTGAGCGGCCACCCCGTCAGCCGGTGGTCGTACGCCTCCGGCCTCCCGCCCGGCAATCGGACGAGATCGAACTCGAGACCGGCATGCTCCGGGTGACACTTCGCGCAGTCCTTCGGGGCCTCCTTGCCATGGTAGCCCCGCCTCTCCCCGATGAGCCAGCGGATCTCGCGGTGACAGGCGAGGCATTGATCGTCGACGCCCCGCTCGCCGCCGGGACGGTGGCACTTCATGCAGTTGAGATTCCCCTCGAGGTCGTGGTGGGCGCGAGAGAGCGGGCCGGGGGACACCTGGGCCGCCGCCTCGAGGGCGCCGAGCAAAGCGAGCGCGATACAGCTTCGCCGGGAAAGGCGGTGGACGTCAGGCAAACGAACTCCCCTGGCCGGCGAACGACTCCATCTCGGCGACATCGTACACGACCTTCGATCGTTCCTCGCCGGGAACCCCTAACTTTCGCGGCGTCCCCCGACGCCCCTCGGCGAGGACGAAGGAGGGCTCACAGGAACCACGTCTGCCCCACGAGGATGGCGACCGTGACGTGGATGATGACCGCGACGAGAGCGGTGAACGCGACCGGGCGATGCGCGGCGTGCCAGAGTCGAAAGACGCTCTGGATCGCGTCGAGCATGCGGGCCTGCTGGTCCAGCGCCATCTCCCGGCGGGCGAGGCGGGAGATCGTCCGGAGCCGCAACGGCCCGGCCGATTCGCCGTGTCCCTCGGCGCGCAGCCGCCGCACCAACGCGCGAACGGCCCGGCGGCGACTGAGGTCGTCGGCGATCATCCGGGTGACCGCGTCCAACGTCCCCTTGGGGGCCCCCTTCCGCGACCGCGGGGAAAGCGCCTCTTCGATTTCACCCGGTGCGAGGCCCGTCGCCTCGCTGAGAGTCCCGAGGAGCGCCCTGCGCTCGGCGGCGGCCTCCTCGCGCCCCAGCTCGATCCCGCTGCGACTGCGCGGGATGCGGGTGTAGAGGTACCTTCCGACGATCCCGGAGAAGAAGACCACCATCAGCGCCGCGTAACCGAGGCCGATGAGCCCCGTGAAATGCCACGACGCGTGGGTCGCGGCGACGAAGGGGATCAGGATCCCGGCCGGGATGTGGAAATCGAGCCAACGCGAGACGCTGCCGGTGAACGCGAGCGACGGGAATTGCTTGCGAAGCGGGTAGAGCCACAGGAACAGGAACAGGAAGAGCGCCAGGATTCCGAACGACTGGCCGACGAGGCCCGACGGCTTGAACAGAGGGCGGAGGGGATGGCGCATCCGCTCCGCCATCGGCGAGAGGTAGTAGGACAACCCCGCGCCGTTCGCCGCCAGGAGCGCGGCGACGACGACGACGAACAGCGCGCGCCGCACCTTTTCCGAGACCGGCATGAAACACCACCCCGAGTGCCGAGCGCAGGACCGCCCGGCGCGGAAGTTCCGGTCGCTCCGCCACCGGCTACAATCTACCGCGGCGGCCGACCCGGGTCCACGGTCCGGGCCCGCTCGAGCCGGTCGCCGTGAGAGGGGAGAGTGGCGAAATTCACCCGGGCACCCTTGATGTGGACGTCGGTCTCGATGCTGCTGATTCTGCTCGGCGCGGGGCCGGCCACGGTCGAGGTCAGGAAGCCTCCGGCGCCTCCGTTGCCGCCTCCCGCCGCGAAGCGGCCGGTGGTGAACGAGTACCACGGCGTCAAGGTCGAGGACGATTACCGCTGGCTCGAGAACTGGGCCGACCTCGCCGTCCGGCGGTTCAGCGACGAGGAGAGCCGGTACGCGCGGTCGGTGCTCGACGCCCTCCCGGGCGTGGCCGCGCTGCGAAAGAGAGTCTCGGATCTCTTGAAATCCCCGTCGGTCGACTTCGACTCGCTCGTTCGCCGGGGCAACACCCTGTTCGCGATGAAGACCGAGCCGCCGAAGCAGCAGCCGTTCCTGGTGGTGCTCGGCTCGCCGGACAACCCGGGTTCCGCCCGCGTCATCGTCGATCCCAACGTCACCGATCCGAAGGGAGCGACCGCGATCGACTTCTTCGTCCCGTCCGTCGACGGCAGGCGCGTCGCGGTATCGCTCTCGCGGGGAGGGAGCGAGAGCGGAGACGTCCACGTTTACGAGGTCGCCACAGGCAAGCCGATGCCGGACGTGGTCCCGAGGGTGAACGGCGGTACCGCCGGTGGGAGTCTGGCCTGGAACTCGGACGGCACCGGCTTCTACTACACCCGCTACCCGCGCGGGAAAGAGCGGCCGCGGGAGGACCTCGACTTCTACCAGCAGGTTTGGTTCCACCGGCTGGGCACGCCGGGCCAGTTCGACGCCTTCAGCCTGGGGAAGGACTTCCCGAGGATCGCCGAGACCGTGCTCCGGACCTCCGACGACGGCCTCTACGTGCTGGCCACCGTCGAGAACGGGGATGGAGGCGACTACGCGCACTACCTCCTCACACCTTCAGGGGTGTGGACGAAGGTCGCCGATTTTTCCGACCGGATCGCGGCCGCGGAGTTCGGTCCCGACGGATCGCTTTACCTCCTGTCGAGGAGCGAGGCGCCGAGGGGCAAGGTCCTCCGCCTCGCGCCGGGGGCGACGAGCCTCGCGGGCGCGGCGAGGGCGGTCCCCGAGGGGCCCGGCGTGATCCGCGACTTCGAGCCGACGGCGACGCTTCTCTACGTGGCCGAGATCGAGGGGGGATCGATGGGACTGCGCGTCCTCGGCCTCGACGGGAAGGAACGGGCGCCGGTGCCGGTTCCACCGGTCACGTCCGTCGGCCGAGTGATCCGGCTCGACGGCGACCGCGTGCTGTTCTCGTCCGAAAGCTACCTCGAGCCCCATGCCTGGTACCGGTACGATCCCGCGGACGGGAAGCCGGTGAAGACCGCGTTGCGGCGCGCATCGCCGGCGGACTACTCCGACTGCGAGGTCGTGAGCGACGCCGCCGTCTCCAAGGACGGAACGCGGATCCCGATCGTCCTGGTCCAGCGCAAGGGGACCGCGCGCAATCGATCGAACCCGACGCTGCTCACGGGATACGGTGGATTCGGCATCAGCATGACTCCCTCGTTCTCGGACTCGCGGAGGGCCTGGGTCGAGCAGGGCGGCGTCTGGGTCATCGCGATCCTGCGCGGGGGAGGGGAGTTCGGCGAGGACTGGCACCGCGCCGGCTACCTCACCCGAAAGCAGAACGTGTTCGACGACTTCGCCGCCGCCGCGAATCGCCTCGTGGATTCCGACGTGACCAGCCCGTCGAAGCTCGCCATCGAGGGAGGGAGCAACGGCGGCCTGCTGATGGGCGCCGTCCTGACCCAGCACCCGGAGCTGTTCAAGGCGGTGGTCTCTCACGTCGGGATCTACGACATGCTGCGGGTCGAGACCACTCCCAACGGGGCGTTCAACGTGACGGAGTACGGTACGGTCAAGGACCCCGCGCAATTCAAGGCCCTGTACGCCTACTCCCCGTACCACCACGTCGCGGAGGGGATCCGCTACCCGGACGTCCTCTTCCTGACCGGAGCGAACGACCCGCGGGTCGATCCGTTCCATTCGCGCAAGATGACCGCGCGGCTCCAGGCGGTCGCCGGCGGGACGTCCAGGGTGCTCCTCCGGACGAGCGCCAACACCGGTCACGGGATCGGGAGCTCTCTCGATGCGACGATCGCGGAGGTGGTGGACGTGTACGCGTTCCTGTTCGACGAGCTCGGCGTCACGTACCGTGCGGTCCCAGCCCGAAAATGAGCTTGGACCTCGCCCCGGGGAAGGGGCGTCTCCGCACGGATTTCGGCGCGCTTACCGGCGCCGCGCGGCCTCCCGCCACGTCTTCCTCTCTGCTATATTGCCCGATCACGACCCGACGGGCGCGAACTTTCAATAGAGTGCGGGGCGAGCCTGCCCCGGACTCCACCGCGGAATGGGAGTGAAGAGCATGGCAGACAAGAAGGCAGACCTGGCCGGACCGGGCATCAGCACCTATCCCGAGGTCGAGAAGATCCTGCCGGACGGCTACAAGCCCCTCCTCGACCGGAAAGAGACCCAGATCGCTCTCCACGCGGTCAAGCGGTACATCGACGACAACCTCTGCAAGGAGCTGAACCTGTTCCACGTTGAGGTTCCGCTCATCGTGACGAAGGAGAGCGGCGTCAACGACTACCTCGATCGCGACGGCTCGCGAACGCCCATCGAGTTCCCGTGCGGTCTCGGGCTCGAAAGACGGATGGAGTGCCAGGTCGTCCAGGCGGCGACGAAATGGAAGAGGCTCGCTCTCAGGCAGTTCGGCTGCAAGGTCGGCGAGGGGATCAACACCGACATGCGCGCGGTTCGGAAGGACTACTTCCTCGACCACGACCACTCCTCGTACGTGGACCAGTGGGACTGGGAAAAGGTCGTCAACCCCGCCGACCGGAACCTGGAGTACCTCAAGGACACGGTCCGCAAGATCTGGAAGGTCATCGTCGGCGCCGAGCGCATGGTCCAGGACATGTTCCCGAAGCTCAAGGACCCGCGCTTCCCGAGCCTCCCCGCGGAACTGAAGTTCCTCCACGCCGAGGAGATCCTCGACATGTACCCGGATCTGCCGCGCAAGCAGCGGGAGACCCGGGTCATCTCCGAGCACTACCCCGCGATCTTCATCATCGGCATCGGCTGGGTCCTGAAGGACGGCTACCCCCACGAGATGCGCGCCGCCGACTACGACGACTGGGTCACCCCGACGGTGTCCGAGAGCGGCAAGCCGATGCACGGGCTGAACGGCGACATCCTGGTGTGGAATCCCGTGACCAAGCGGCGCCACGAGCTGACCTCGATGGGCATCCGCGTCACCAAGGAAACCCTGAAGCAGCAGCTCGAGCTCTCCGGCCAGCTTGATTTCCTCAAGCTCCCGTACCACCAGGCGATCCTGAACGACCAGATTCCCCTGAGCATCGGCGGCGGGATCGGGCAGTCCCGCACCACGATGCTCCTCCTCCGGAAGGCCCACCTCGGCGAGGTGAGCGTCACCGTCTGGCCCAGGGACCTGAAGACGATCTGCGCGAAAAAGAACATCTTCGTGCTGGAGTAGGACCGGTCGCACCGCGTACGGGGGGGGACGGGCGCTTGTCCGGCGGGTGAGCGGCCCGTCCCCGCGTCGCTTCAAGGGGGAGGGGATGGTGACGATCCGGCGTGGAGACGCTCTTCCGTTCGGCGCCCCCCCGGCGCCGGAGCCGGCGCACGACCGCCGCACGCAGACGCTGCCGGCCGGCGTGGTGGAGCGGATCATCGGGAAGGCCCCGTCCTCTTGGACCGAGGGGGACCTGGTGGACCTGGTCTTCGACCGGGGGATCCGTCTGATCAGCCTGATGCACGTCGGCGGCGACGGCTGGCTCAAGACGCTCGATTTCGTCCCGAGGGGGCTCACCCACCTCAAGGACGTCCTTTCTGGGGGCGAGCGGGCCGACGGCTCCAGCCTGTTCAAGGGGATCGGGATCCGTCCCGGCGCGTCGGACGTGGTGCTGAGGCCGCGGCTCGACACCGCGTTCCTCGACCCGTTCTCGGACCTGCCGACGCTCGTGCTCCTCTGCGGCCACCGCGGCCGGGACGGACAGCCGCTGCCTCAGTCCCCGGCCACCGTCCTGCGACGCGCGCACGAGCGGCTCTCGCGGGAAGCGGGAGTCGAGCTCCACGCCCTGGGGGAGGTCGAGTATTTTCTCGGGAAGCGCCGTACGGAGAGCGACATGTATGGCGCGGACGACCGCGGCTACCACGCCAGCTCGCCGTTCGTGTTCGGCGAGGGGCTTAGGCGCAAGGCGATGGCGGTGCTGGCCGAGATCGGCGTGCCGATCAAGTACGGCCACAGCGAGGTGGGCTACATCGAGGCCCGGGATCCCGATCCGGTCCTGTGGGAGCAGCACGAGATCGAGCTGTCGCTCTCGCCTCTACCGGAGGCGGCCCGGTGGGTCGTGCTGACCCAGTGGGTGCTGCGCAACCTCGCCCACCGCGCCGGGATGATGTGCAGCTTCGCGCCGATCGTGCGCGAGGGGCACGCCGGAAACGGCCTCCACTTCCATCTCTCTCCCGTGGTGGACGGACGTCACGTCGAGATACGGGGCGACGGCGGGGGGCTCGCGCCGGAAGCCAAGTGGCTCATCGCCGGGCTGGTGAGGCTCGGAGCATCGCTCATGGCGTTCGGCAACCGGGTGGACGGGTCCTTCGTGCGGCTGAGTCAGGGCAAGGAGACGCCCCGGGCGATCACCTGGGGCGACTACGATCGCAGCGCCCTGATCCGGCTTCCGATCGTTCCCAGGACCGCCGACGGGCGGAGCGTCTCCGCCGGGACCGTGGAGTTCCGGCTCCCCGACGGCTCGGCCCACCCTTACCTGCTGCTCGCCGGGGTCGCCCAGGCCATGCTCGTCGGACGCTCGGCGGAAGGTCTCGACGACCTGATCAAGTCCGCCTCGGCGGCGCGAACGGATGCCCTGTCGGCCTCCCAGGTACCGCGACATCCGCGCGAGGTCGCCGAGGCGCTCGCTGCGGGCCGCGCGTCGCTGGAAAGCGGCGGGGTCTTCCCGTCGGACCTGATCGACGACATGCTGGCCCGACTCGTCCCACTTCAGCTGTGAGCCCCAGGTGCTGTGGGGGATCGCGAAGACCGCCAGAGTGATCGCCGCGGCCGCCAGGATGGACCAGCGAGCGCTCCGATCGCCTCGCGCGCGCCAGGCCGCCCAAGCCCACGCGAGACCTGTGATGAGCGTCTTGTTGTACGTCAGGTCGTAGCCGAAGGGGACGCCGGTCCACAGCGCACCGAACGCCGCCTTCTGGACGAGGGGCCCGAGGAGCAGGCCACCGACCGCCAGGCAGGCGAGAGCCCCCCGGGCCAGCGGTCGCGGGCGGCCCCCCCGCAGGATCGCCTCGAGCCCGGCGCGGGTCGACAGGAGCATCCCCACGAACATGAGCGCGATGTGCGGTGCCAGGATCGCGACGGGAACGTGTCCCTTGAAGCGGGTGACCGCGGGTCGGGGAGGGAAGACCTCCCGATCGGCGCCGCGGGCCAATCGTACCTGGTATTCGAGCTTCCCCGACGGCGGCTGGTGCGGCAGGGTGGCCACGAGCCATTCCCCCTCACGAACCATCGGGGCGGCCGACCAGGGCTCCCTCGTCGGGAATCTCCGCCACGCCAGGTCGGCGGAGATCGCGCGGTCCTCGGCGCGGATCCGCACGGGCTGGTCTCCCTCGCCGCCGTGGGAGCGTTCGAGACGGACCGCGACCCGGCGTCCCCCGAGCGCGACGTCGCCGTCCACCGGGTACGTGGGTCCGGTCCTCCGCTGCCATGCCGCGGAGGCCAGCGTGAGCGCTACCGCGATCGTCCAGAGCACTCCGCTTCTCATGGCACAGGTCCCCTCCCTCGCGCGCGACCGAAGAGTCTAGAGGGACGCTCGGGAGAAGGCAACGTGGCCGATCTCCAAGCTACAATGCACCGTACGCGGCCGCGAGGAGCCGCGGGAGAGGAGCCTCGTGAAGGTCTTCATGGTGCTCGCCCACCCCGAGCCACGGAGCTTCTGCGGAGCGATGACGGACCGCGCCGTGCGCGTCCTGCGGGCTGAAGGCCACGAGGTCAGGGTCTCCGATCTGTACGCGATGCGGTTCGACCCCGTCTCCGACCGCAGGAACTTCACCTCGGTGAAGGACGGCGCCTACTTCCAGCAGCAGGTCGAGGAGCAGGCCGCCGTCGAGGCCTCGGGCTTCGCTCCGGACATCGCCGCCGAGATGGAGAAGCTCCGCTGGTGCGACGCTCTGATCTTCGTGTTCCCGCTCTGGTGGTTCGGCCTCCCGGCAATCCTCAAAGGGTGGACGGATCGGGTCCTCGCCATGGGGTTCGCGTACGGCGGCGGGCGCTGGTACGACCACGGCGCGTTCGCCGGCAAACGGGGGATGCTGGCCCTGTCCACCGGTGGTGCCGCGAGCCTCTTCGAGGCGGACGGGATCAACGGCGACATGGAGCGGATCCTGTTCCCGGTCCAGCACGGGATCCTCTACTTCGTCGGCTTCAGCGTCCTTCCTCCCTTCGTCGCCTACGCCCCCACCCATGGCGACGACGCGTCGCGGGACGCGCAGATGGCCGAGTGGGATGGGCGGCTCCGGACGCTCGCGACGGCGGAGCCGATCCCGTTTCCGCCGCTCGAAGCGTACGACGAGAACCTGCGGCTCAGGACGTGACCGCCGGCCCGAGCATCCTCCTACGCCGGACGGCTGAAACCAGAGCCACCCCTCGCGCGTACCATTAGACCGCACGCCGTGCGGCGCAGGCGGGGGGTGTCGCCCACCGCGCGAGATGCCCATTGCACGTCTCGAATTGTCCTGGGGAGGAGTCATGAGGAGATCCGGTTGGCTGGTCGTGTGCCTGATCCTCGGAACCGGGCTGCTGGCGGCGGGGGCCGGCGCGGCCGACGCGGTCGCGAGCCCGGCTTACTTCCGCTATCCCGACGTTCACGGCGACCGTGTGGTGTTCTCGGCGGAGGCCGACCTGTGGATCGCCCCGGCGACGGGCGGCCTGGCACGGCGGCTGACGACGCACCCGGGGACGGAGTACTACGCCAAGTTCTCCCCCGACGGGTCACGGATCGCGTTCACCGGGGAGTACGACGGCAACCCCGACGTGTACGTGATCCCCGCAGAAGGGGGCGAGCCGAGGAGGCTGACCTGGCGGCCGGGACCGGACCAGGTGATCGGCTGGACCCCCGACGGGAAGCGGATCCTGTTCCGGAGCTCGTCGGAGAACCCGCTGGGCGAGTGGGAGCTCTACTCGATCCCCGTGGACGGCGGCGATCCGGAGAAGCTCCCTCTCGGCTGGGCGACGCGGATCTCCGTCGATCCGGACACCGGCGCCTGGGCGTTCAACCGGAAATCGTGGGAGACCGCCACCTGGAAGCGCTACCGCGGCGGCACGGCGCCGGACATCTGGGTCGGCCGTCCCGATCGCCGGGACTTCCGCTCCGTCACGACCTTCGACGGCATCAACGCGTTCCCGATGTGGCACGGCGGCCGGATCTACTTCCTCAGCGACCCGGGTGGAACCATGAACATCTGGTCCATGCGTCCCGACGGATCGGACCGGAAGCGGCACACCGATTTCAAGGACTGGGACGCCCGCTGGCCTTCGATGAGCCCGGACGGCCGGATCGCGTTCACCCTCGGTGCCGACATCCACGTGTTCGACGCGGGCTCGGGAGGCGAGCACCGGCTCGACGTGGACCTGCCCAGCGATCTCTCGCTGACCCGCGCGCGCTACCCCGACGCCGACCGCACGCTGACCTCGTTCGATCTCTCCCCCGACGGGTCGCGCCTCGCGATCGTCACCCGGGGCGAGATCTTCTCCGTGCCGGCGAAGGAGGGGGTGACCCTCCCGGTGACCCGCGGCAGCGGTGCGCGGGAAAGCTGGGCCACGTTCGATCCGGACGGCAAGAAGCTCGTTTACGTCACCGACGCCCCCCGCGAGGAGGAGATCCGGGTGATCGACGCGTGGGGGCGCGGCGAGCCGAAGACCGTGGTCCCGGCGGGGGAGAGCGGCTGGCATTTCCCGCCGGTCTATTCCCCCGACGGCAAGTGGATCGCCTACGCCGACCAGACCCAAACGCTCTACGTGGTGCCGGCCGAGGGCGGGACCCCGAAAGCGGTGGATCGGAGCACGCAGCGGGAGATCCGGGAGTACGTGTGGAGCCCGGACGGGCGGTGGCTCGCCTACGCCAAGGCGCGTCCCACCGACTACGGCTCGGTCTACCTATACGACACCAAGGACGGGAAGGTCCACGAGGTGACCGGGTCGACGACCAACGACAGGACCCCCTTCTGGGACCCCGACGGGCGCTACCTGTACTTCGAGAGCGACCGGGTCGCCAACCCGATCCTCGGCGACCGCGACTGGGACAACGTCGAGGCGAAAAACACCAAGATCTATGCGGTGTTGCTCCGGAAGGACGTGAAGCACCCGTTCGCGGCCCTCGAGGGGTTGCCCCCGACCGACGAGAAGAAGGAAGCCGGCAAGGCCGGTGAAAAGGACAAGGGGAAGGACGCCAAGGACGAGAAGGGAAAGGACGAGAAAGGGAAGGCGGAGGACAAGGGCGAGGAGAAGAAGCCCCCGAAGCCGGTCGAGATCGACCTCGACGGGCTCGCCGACCGCGTCGTGGAATTCCCCGTCCCGGTCGGACGGTACTTCGGCCTGGGCGCGACGTCGAAACAGGTCTTCTTCCTGTCGGTTCCCCTCAAGGGGTTCGCCGAACAGGTAGGGTTGTTCGAGGAGGCGCCTCCGGACGCGACCCTCATGGCCTTCGATCTCGAGAAGAAGGAAGCCAAGTCGTTCGTCGAGGGGGTCTCGGGCTTCATGGTCGCGTCCAAGTCCGACAAGATCGCCGTGATGAAGAAGCGCGGCGAGCTCTACGTCGTCGACACCGCGGCGCCTCCCGGTCCCGACATGGCGAAGTCCAAGGTCTCGCTCGACGGGATCGTGATCGACCTCGATCCGCGCGAGGAATGGGCGCAGATCTACTACGAGGCTTGGCGGCACGAGCGGGATTTCTTCTGGGATCCCGGCATGGGCGGCTTGAACTGGAAGGCGGTGCGGGACCGTTACGCCACGCTCCTCCCCCGGCTCGCCAACCGTTCCGATCTCCGCGATCTGGTGGGGGAGGTCATCGGCGAGCTCAACAACTCCCACACCTACACCTGGGGAGGCGATCCGGGCGTTCAGGTACCGCAGGTCTCGACCGGCGTCCTCGGGGCGGATCTCGTGCGGGAGGGGGACGCGTACAAGGTGGCGAGGATCTACCGGGGCGATCCCGTCGACGGGATCCGCTCGTCGCTGGACGAGCCGGGCTCCGCGGTGTCCGTCGGCGAGTACATTCTCGCCGTCAACCATCGCCCGTTCCCGAAGGGCCTGCCGTTCGATGCGTCGATGGAGAATCTGGCCGGCAAGAAGGTGGTCCTCACCGTGAACGCCAAACCGGTCAAGGAGGGGGCCCGCGACGTCGCGATCACGGCCCTCCCCTCGGACGCCGGGCTGCGATACTCCGATTGGGTTCGCGCGAACCGAGAGCACGTCGCCGAGAAGAGCGGGGGAAAGATCGGCTATCTCCACCTCCCCGACATGTGGAAGGACGGGCTGATCCAATTCAACACCTGGTTCTACCCTCAGCTCGACAAGGAAGGCATGATCGTGGACGCCCGCTTCAATCACGGCGGCGCGGTATCCCAGATGATCGTCGAGCGACTGCGGCGACGCGTGGTGAGCATGGACCGGGCGCGGGGAGGTGGGATCAGCCGCTGGCCCGCCGCGGTCCTGAACGGCCCGTTCGTCGTGCTCACCAACGAGTTCGCCGGCTCGGACGGGGACATCTTCCCGGCGGCGATCCAGCTCGAGGGGCTCGCACCGGTGATCGGCATGCGGTCGTGGGGCGGCGTCGTCGGGATCCGCGGCGACAAGCTCCTCGTGGACGGCGGCATGGTCACCGAGCCGGAGTTCGCGTGGTGGGAGCCCAAGCGGGGTTGGGCCATCGAGAACCACGGGGTGGATCCCGACATCGTGATCCAGAACCTGCCGCAGGACCTCGCCAAGGGAACGGACGCTCAGCTCGACCGCGCCCTGGACGAGGTGCTCAAGCTCCGGAAGGAGCACCCGCCGGTCGAGCCGTCGTTCGGTCCGGTCAGGGACCGGAGCCGGGACGGGTTCCGGCAGGAGAACGCCAAGTAGCGCTCGTCGATCTCTTCATCGGGAGGCGGGGCTCCCGCCCCGCTTCCCGGCGAGACCTTTCAGGAACGCCTCAGGAGGCTTGATCCCGAGCCTCGTCGAGGCCTCCACCTCTTCCCAGGCTTCTTCGTCCCGACCGAGGGCGTGGAGCGCCACCGCGAGGTTGAAGTGCGCCTCCGCGAAGTCCGGGCGGAGCCGAACGGCTTCAGCGTAGTGGCGCGCGGCCTCGTCGATCCTCCCCTGCTTCGCCAGCAGGATCCCCAGGTTGTTGTGCGGGGCGGCGTACCCCGGGTCGAGCGCGAGCGCCTTGGCGTAGTGCTCCATCGCCTTCGCGTCCCCTCCCCGCGCGGCGAGAGCGGCACCGAGATCGTACTGGGCCGTGGCGTCGTCGGGCTTGAGCCGGACCGCTTCCGTGTAGTGGGCGAGCGCCTCGTCGGAGCGTCCCTCCCGCGCGAGCGCGGCGCCGAGGTCGAGGTGGGCCAGGTGGTTCCCGCGGGTGACGGCGAGAGCATGCTCGAACAGGGTCAGGGAGTTCTTCCAGGTCGCGGCCTGGGCCCGGGTCAGGAGGGCCAGGACCAGGAGGACCGCACCGGCGCCGGTCAAGAGCGCCCAGCGCAGGGGCCGCCCGGTCTCCGTCCCCTTGGCCCCACCCCGGCGGATGGCGGCGAGCAGCGCTCGAGCGGCGTCGGGAACCCCCCAGGCGATCGCGATGAACGGGCCGATCAGGGGCACGTAGGTGTACCGGTCCGCCATGGCCTGCTCGCCCACCTGCACGAGGCCGATCACCGGCACGAGCGTCACGAGGTACCAGAGCCAGCCCGCGAGGAGATAGGGACGCGTCCGGCGGAAGGCGAGCGCGAGCGCGGTGACGGCCGCGAGGAGCAGCGCGGCGGCCGCCGGCTTCGCCAGAGCCAGCGACGGCCCCGGGTGGGGATAGAACACGGCGAGGCCCGTGGGCCAGATCGCCTTGCCGAGGTACGCGGCATAAGCGACCAGCGCGTTGCCGACCCGCGCACCCAGCGGGAACTCCTGTATCGAGCCGACAGCCGGGCTCGCCGCCTGGACCGCCAGGGTGACCGCCGCGGAAACTGCGGAGAGCGCCAGCAGCGGGACCTTCTCCGCGACGAGCCGCGCCGCGCGCCCGCTGCCGGACGCAAAGCGTCCGAGCGGCCAGCCGTCGAGGATCAGCAGGGTCAGGGGAAGGGTGACCAGCATCGGCTTCGCCGAGAGCCCGAGAGCGAGGAGCGCCGCGACCTGCACGTAGCGCGCGATGCCTCCTCTCCGGGTCCACGCGACGTAGCTGAAGGTCGCCAGGATCCAGAACAGCGTGCTCAGCACGTCCTTCCGCTCGGCCACCCAGGCGACCGACTCGACGTGGAGCGGGTGGAGCGCGAACAGCGCCGCGGCGAACGCGCTTCGTCCGGTCGCACCTGTCATCCTGTCGAGGAGCAGGAAGAGCGCCGCGGCGTTCGCCGCGTGGAGGAGCAGGCTCGTGAGGTGGTGCCCGCCGGCGGAGGAGCCGAAAAGGCGCCAATCGAGCATGTGCGAGAGCCACGTCAGCGGATGCCAGTTCGACGCGTACCCGGCCGACATCGCCCAGCGCAGGGCGTCCGCGGTGAATCCCTCCTGGATGTGGGGGTTCCTGAGGACGTAGCGCTCGTCGTCGTAGATCAAGAATCCGGCCGACAGCACCGGCGCGAACGCGAGGATCGTCGCTCCCACGAGAAGCAGGGCGGCGAGGGCGCGGGTAGAGGCCGCGGCGTCGGGAACTCGAGCGGAGCGCGTCACGGGGCCATTCCAGCGAGCTTCCGTCCCGTGGGGCGCCCGCCGCTCAGGCGAAAGAGGACGCGGCGAGCCCCGCGGCGATCCCGGCGTTGGTCAGGAGGTTCCACGCCACGTTGGCGGCCAGCGCGCCGACCGGCACGGCGCGCTTCGGGTCGGTGAACGCCCAGCGGAGCGGCAGGAACAGGAGCAGCGACGGGACGAGGGCGACGAGGCAGAGCCTCGGGAGCGCGCGGGCCGCCACCGCGACCGCGATGGACGCCGGCGTGAGGAGGGCGGCGAGCGCGTACAGCAGGGCGGCGCCGCGACGTCCGAGCAGGACCACGAGGTGCTTCCGGCCGCCCTCGCGGTCCGGCCCCTCGTCGGGGAACTCGTTCAGCAAGAGGAGGTCGAACGTCATGAAGAACGCCGGGATACACGCCGCCGCCGCCTCGAGCGGAAGCGTTCCGTTCTGGATGAGCGCCGTCCCGATCACGGGGAGCGCGCCGAGGCCGAGTCCCGCCGCGACTTCCCCCGCCGCGTTTCGGGTCAGGACATCCGAGTAGAGGAGCACGCAAACCGCCCCTACCACGAGGACCGGGAGCAGGACCGGTCCCACCTCGAACAGGAGGACGATCCCGATCGCGAGCCCCACCGCCGCTGCCCCGAGCCCGAAGAGGAAAGCGGTGCGCGGAGCGAGGGCGCCCGCCGGCAGCGTGCCGCTCCCGCCCGAGAACGGCGTGCGGCGGGTCTTGAGATCGATCCCGGCCCTGAAGTCGCTCGCCTCGTTCAGGGCGTTGACCGACGCGTGGAGCGCGATGAGCCCCACCAGTGCGAGCAGCGTCCTCGGCCAGTCCACCGAGTACGCGTACGACGCGGCCGCGGCCCCGGACGCGACCAGCGTGACGGGCAGGAGCAGGAACGGCGCCCGGGCCACTCCGAGCCAGGCCTTCAAGGTCGCCATGTCATCCTCGCCCCCCGGCCGAAACGGGAAGGAACCGCGCCCCGAAGACGGGTGACCTTCCCCTCTCGGTATTGCATAATAGTACGACCTGCGGCGCCGAGTCCGGCGGCGCGGGATCGAGATCGAGGAGATCCGACATGCACCGCAAGAAGAGCATCGACCTGTTGAACCGGGCGGCGGCGGACGAGCTCCAGGCGGTCCACCAGTACATGTACTTCCACTTCCACCTCGACGACCAGGGGCTCGGCCCCCTGGCCGCGCTGTTCAAGCGGACCGCGATCGAGGAGATGATGCACATCGAGCTCCTCGCCGAGCGGATCCTGTTCCTGAAGGGGGAGGTGGAGCTGGTCGCGGCGGGGGAGGTCGAGAAGATCGACGACCCGCAGAAGATGCTGCTCAAGGCGGCCGAGATGGAGCAGGCGAGCGCCGCGTTCTACAACCAGGCGGCGACGGAGTGCGGCGCGATCCAGGACTCGGCGTCGAAGCAGCTTTTCGAGCGTCTCGTGGGCGACGAGGAGCGGCACTTCGACCAGTACGACAAGCAGCTCGCGCACATCAAGAAGTTCGGCGAGAACTACCTCGCGCTGCAGTCGTTCGCCGGTCCGGGCGAGGGCGGCGCACCGCCCGCTGGAGCCGGAGCGGCCTGAGCTAGCCGCGGCTCGCGGGCCAGAGGCAGGCTGCGCCGCGCACTCCGCTCGAGTCGCCGTGGGCGGGGGGGACGAGCCGGGTGTCGACCCGGTCGGAGAACACCCAGCTCGCCCAGCGCTCCGGGACGCCGCGATAGAGGCGCTTGAGGTTCGACAGGCCACCGCCGAGAACGATCACGTCCGGGTCGAGCACGTTGATCACCGAGGCGAGCCCGCGTGCCAGGCGCTCCTCGTAGCGGACGAGGGCCGCGTCGGCCGCTGCGTCCCCCGCCTCGGAGCGCGCCACGATCCCCGGCGGCTCGACCGCGTCGCCCGTCGCCTCCTGGTAGTCGAGGGCCAGCCCGGGACCCGAGAGGAAACGCTCGATGCAGCCGGTCCGTCCGCAGTAGCAGGAGGGCCCGGGCCACTCACCGGACGCAGGCCACGGGAGGGGATTGTGGCCCCACTCCCCGCCGATCGCGTTCGGCCCCGTCACGATCCGCCCGTCCGCCACGATCCCGCCCCCGACGCCGGTGCCGAGGATCACCCCGAAAACGAGCCTCGCCCCCGAGCCGGCGCCGTCCCGGGCCTCGGAGAGCGCGAAGCAGTCGGCGTCGTTCGCGATCCGGATCGGCCGGTCGAGCCGCTTCGCGAGATCCTCCGCGAGCGGCCGGCCGTTGAGCCAGACGGAGTTGGCGTTCTTCATCCGCCCGGTCGCCGGGGAGATCGCCCCCGGTGTTCCGATCCCCACCGTGGCTCGCTCGCCGATCTCTTCCTCGAGCGAACCCACGAGGGCGGCGATCGCCCGGAGCGTCGCGTGGTAATCGTCCCTGGGCGTCGGCACCCTCTTCCGATCGAACACGGCTCCCTCCCCGGTCAGGGCGATCGCTTCGATCTTGGTGCCCCCGAGATCGACCCCGATGCGCACGGTGGACCTCCCCCGGGAAGGGACGTACTCTACCAGAGGCTGCCGCCGTCGAGCGCGGCCGCGCCCGGCGGCTACTCCGACGGGCAGGGATCGGCGAGGGAATGCCGCGTGCTGGACATCTACGTCGACGGCGACGGCTGCCCGGTCAAGGACGAGGTCTACAGGGTCGCGGAGCGGTACGGGCTCCGGGTGCTCGTGGTCTCCCACGTCCCGATCCGCGTCCCGTCGCGGAGCCGGGTCGAGCCGGTCAGGGTGAAGAGGGGATTCGGGGCGGCGGACGACTGGATCGCCGAGCACATCCTGGAGGAGGATATCGCGGTCACCGCCGACATTCCGCTGGCCGACCGGTGCCTGAAGCGCGGCGCGCGCGTCGTTGCCCCCAACGGGCACTTCTTCACCGAGGCGTCGATCGGTGACGCCCTGGCGAGCCGCGAGCTGATGGAGCACCTGCGGCAGATGGGGGAGGTCACCGGCGGGCCGGCGCCCTTCGTCCCCGCCGACCGGTCTCGATTCCTCTCCCGCCTCGACGAGGCCGTCGTCGCGGTCAGGCTCGGCAAGGCGGTCCGCCGCTGAACGTCGGCGCCGCGGTTCCGCGAGCCGACAGCCCGGCACCTACGCCGGAAGCACTCGGGCTTCCTGCTCGAGCGCCGCGACCATCGCCCGCCATTCGCGCCGGAACCGCCGAAGCTCGCGCCGGGCGGCGCGGATCTCCGCGCGCCGGGCTCGGGCGCGCTCGAGCTCGGCGAGCCTGAGGCTCGCGCGGTGGAGCGCGGCCGACATCTCGCCGAACCGCTCCAGGAGGCCGCTCGATATCCGTTCCGCGTGGCCGCGGAGCCTGACCGTCAGCCGCTCGCGCGCGCACTCGACTTCCGCCGCGACGATCCTCTCGCGGGGCACGGTCTTCAGATTCCACGCGAGGCGGATCGCGGCGAGGAGGCGGATGAGCCACTTGGTCGGGTCGTACTGACCCGTTCGCACCCCGTTCCGGTAATCGGCGGCGAACCGGTGGTGGAAGTTGTGATACCCCTCGCCGAAGGTGAGGAGCGCGGTCACGAAGCTGTCGCGGGCGGAGGTGGCGGTCGTGTACGGCCGCCGGCCCAGGGTGTGCGCGAGCGAGTTCACGAAGAACGTCGCGTGGTGCACGACGACGACCCGGACGAGGCCGCCCCAGACGATCCCGCCCCAGGGCGATCCCAGCGCGTACCCCGCGGCGAGAGGAGCCCCGAATCCCATCAGGAGCGCCAGCGGCAGGTAGAAGCGGTGCTGCAGGACCACCCAGCGGTCGGCGAGGAGGTCGGGCACGTTGGAGAACTCGCGGGCAGTCGTGTCGGCGACGAGAAGCCAGCCGATGTGCGCCCAGAGGAACCCGCGGTTGATGTTGTACGGGTCCGCCTCGTCGTCGACGTTCTTGTGGTGCCGCCTGTGGTCCGCGGACCAGTCGAGGACCGACTGCTGGAAGGCGCCGGCGCCGACGAGGAGGAACGCGATGCGGACCGGGGCGATCGCGTCGTACGCGCGGTGCGCGAACAGCCGGTGATAGCCGGCCGTGACGCTCAGTCCGGTCGCGGCGGCGAAGACGACGAGGAGAACGAGATCGGCGAGCCGGAATCCCCGGAGAGCCAGGAGCGCCGACACCGCCGCGACCGCGGCGATCGGCGTCGCGAGCAGGAAGACCGCCGTCGGCCAGTTGATCCGCTTCATCGACGCCCACGATAGCGCGCGCCATCGTCGTGAAGCTTGTCCGAAGTCAAGAAGTGAGATAATGGAAACAGGAGGGCACTTCGATGGAAGCCGATACCCAGCGCAGGGAAGGGGCGGAATTCACCGTGTTGCAGAGATACGGGCTACGGTGGGCGGTGCTCGCCGCGTGGTACTTCGAGATGGCCGGCCGCGGTGCCGCTTTCGAGCCCGACTTCCTGAAGAGCCTCGATCTGGCCCGGACCAAGATCGCGGCGGGCACGTTCTCGACCTGCACGATCGGCTGCGACCTCGGAGGGATCGAGGGGACGCTGGTCTCGACGGCGGCCACGTTCGATCCGCCGTCGGTCGACGCCTGGCTGGAGAGGCTCGGGCAATCGATGTCGAATCCGGAGAGCGTCCAGAAGCTGATCGACGTCCCCGCGGTCCGGTCGCAGTACATGAAGTGCGGGATCCTGCCCTGCGACTGCAAGTAGGGGTCCGGCGCGGCAACGGGGCAATCCGGGGAGAGAAGGCGCTGCTCCAGTGCGCCCTCGTCGCGGCGATCGGTGTCGTGTACCTGCGATCGGCCGCGTTCGGCTTCGTGGCGCTCGACGACGCCGGGTACGTCGCGCAGAACCCGCACGTGCTGAACGGCCTGACGCTCGACGGGGTCGCCTGGGCGCTCAAGACCACGGCGCTGGGGAACTGGCACCCGCTCACATGGCTCTCGCTGATGGTCGACGCGGCGATCGGCGGTCGGTCGCCGGCCGTCTTCCACCTGACGAACCTGCTGCTCCACGCCGGGAATACCCTGCTCCTGTTCCATCTGCTCGCCGCCTCGACCGGCCTCGTGCGGCGCGCCGCGGTCGTCGCGGGGCTGTTCGCAATCCACCCGCTCCACGTGGAGTCGGTGGCTTGGGTCTCGGAGCGGAAGGACGTCCTCTGCGCGCTCTTCGGCCTTCTGGCCCTCGTGGCCTACCGGCGGTACGCCGAGCGCCCCGGCTTGGGGCGCTACAGCCTCGTCGGCGGGGCGCTCGCGCTGGGCCTCACGGCGAAGCCGATGCTCGTGTCGGTCCCGGTGCTGCTGCTCCTGATGGACTACTGGCCTCTCGGTCGATTCCGGCGCGGGGCGAGCCGGGGCGCGAGCGGCTCGAGCACCCTGGTCCTGGAGAAGCTTCCCCTCGTCGCGTTGTCGGTGGCGGCCGGCGCGACCACGATCTGGGCCCAAGCCCACGAGCGCGCCGTCGTGAGTCTCGAGTCGATCCCCATGGGCGCCCGCGTCGCGAACGCGATCGTCTCGTGCGCGTGGTACCTCGGCAAGACGTTCTGGCCGTCGGGCCTCGCGGCCTCCTATCCCTACGCGCCCTCCGGGCCCTCCGTTCCAATGGCCGTGGCGTCCGCCGCGTTCCTTCTCGCAATTTCCGCTCTCGTCTTACGGCAGGCGCGGAGCCGCCCGTACCTGCTGACCGGCTGGGTCTGGTACCTCGTGAGCCTCGGTCCCGTCATCGGGCTGGTCCAAGTCGGAATCCAGCCACGGGCCGACCGCTACACGTACCTCCCTCTCGTTGGACCGTTGATCATGCTGGTGTGGGGAGGCGCGGATCTCCTGGGGAAGGTCGCCACGTCGCGAGCGCGGCGGCTCGCCGTCGCGGCGGGGGCCGCCGCGATGGCGGTCGCCCTGATGGCCGCCGCATTCGTTCAGGTCGGATACTGGAAGGGCACCCGGGAGCTCTTCACCCACGCGATCGCGGTGAGCCCCGGGAGCGCGGCGGCTCACGACGGGCTGGGGTTCGAGCTGCTCGGAGCGGGACAGGTGCGGGAGGCGCTGGCCCACTTCGAGGAGGCGGTGAGGATCATGCCGGAGTACCCGGAGGCTCACGTGAACTTTGGCGCGGCGCTGGCTCTCTCGGGGCGGCGGGACGAGTCGCTCGCGCAGTACCGCGAAGCCGTCCGATTGCGCCCCGGAGACCCGAAGCTCGTGGCCCGTCTCGGCTCGGCGCTGGTCCTGGAGGGGAGCGTCGAGGAAGGCGCCGCGAAGCTGCGGAACGCTGTGGAAGCGGACCCGGACGACGGAAACGCGCTGAAGCTCCTCGGAACGGCGCTCGCCCGATTGGGCCGCGAGGAGGAGGCCGTCGCGCGACTCCGGCAGGCGGTGCTCCTGCTCCCGGGCGACGCGGAGCTCCGCGTGAGCCTCGGCGTGCTTCTCCTCGCGCGGCGGGACGCGGCGGAGGCCGAAGCGCAGTTCCGCGACGCCCTGCGCATCGCACCCGGTGACGCCGCGGCGCACCGGAATCTCGGGGTGGTCCTGGCGAAAGAGGGACGCTACCCGGAAGCCATCGCGCACCTCGAGGCCGCGCTCCGGGCCGATCCGTCCAACGAGGGAGCGAGGCTGAACCTCGAGCGCGCGCGGAGGATGGCGGGAGGCTCGCCGTGACGGGATTCCTCCGCACGATGGCCCCCTCCAGGCGTCGCACCTCGAGCGCCGCCCCGTGGGTGGCCGCGGTCGTGATGGCGTCGCAGGTCCACGCCGGGGCTTCCACGGAGTCGCCCATCCAGGACAACAGCTTCCTCGTCGAGGAGGCGTACAATCAGGAGCCCGGCGTCATCCAGCACATCAGCTCGTACGCTCGGTCGCACGGAGACGGCTCGTGGGTTTACACGTTCACCGAGGAATGGCCCGCCGGAGGGCAGGTCCACCAGATCAGCGCCACGCTGCCCGTCCTCGGGGTGAGCACCGACGCGAGGCGGCGCCATGGCCTGGGTGACGTCGCTCTGAACTATCGCTACCAGGCCGTCGGCGACGGCGCCGCGCGCGTTGCCGTCGCCCCACGGCTGTCGTTGATCCTCCCGACCGGCGACGAGGCGCAGGCTCTGGGATCCGGCAGCCGGGGACTGCAGGTCGCCGTTCCGGCGAGCATCGTCGTCGCGCGTCGGTTCGTCACGCACTGGAACCTCGGGGGAACCTGGCTCCCCAACGCCAGGAGCCCGTCCGGCGACGAAGCCCGAGCCACGGCCGTCAACGCCGGCGCCAGCGTTGTATGGCTCGCGCGACCGAGGCTCAACGTCCTGCTCGAAACCGTCTGGGCTCGGGCCGAGTTCGTCACGGGTCCCGGCCGGACAGCGATAGCGAGCAGCGCCTTCGTGAACCCGGGCCTGCGGTGGGCGTTCGACACCGCCGCCGGCCTCCAGATCGTCCCGGGCGTCGCCGTGCCGCTGGGTGTCGGCCCGAGCTCGGGGGAGCGACAGGTCTTCCTCTACCTCAGCTTCGAGCATCCCCTGAAACGACGCTGAACGGGTCGGACAAGGTCGGCGGCCCCCCACCGGGCGAGTTCGGCTACCTTGTCGTCGGGAACGGCGGCCGGGCGGGCGCCGGGCGGGGCTCCTCGGCGATCTTCTTCATCAGGTAGTCCACCGCTTTCATGAGCTGCGCGTCGTATCCCTTCGCCATCTCGGCGGGATCGAGGTCGACCGTGATGTCGGGCGTCACCCCCTCGTTCTCGATCACCCATTTCCCTTCGGTCGTGTAGACGCGGTAATCGGGGGCCGTGATGGCGCCGCCGTCCACCAGCGGCGTGAACATCGAGATCCCGACGAGGCCGCCCCAGGTGCGCGTGCCGATCAGCGGCCCCATCTTCTTGAGCTGGAACTCCGACGGGAGCTGATCGCCGCCGGAGCCGGCCTGCCGGTTCGTGAGCATCGCCTTGTGCGCCCGCGTCGCCACCAGCGGGGACGCGTAGTCGTGCGAGTAGCGGCGCGTCCAGTAGTAGAGGATCGGGCTGTTGATCCGATCGAGGAACGGATCGGGGTCGAGCCCGCCGGCGTTGTAGCGCCCGTCCACGATCAGCCCTTCCTTCCGCGTCTGCCCATACCAGTAGAGCGGGAACATCTCCGCCGAGCCGGTGAAGGTGTCGGGGAGGTGCAGGTAGCCGACCTTGCCGCCCGAGGCCGCCTCGACGGTCTCGAGGTTGCGCTCGACCCAGTCGAGGTACCGGAACCTGGACTCGTCGGGCGACGGGACCACCACGACGTCGCGAGCGTCGGTCGCCTTGGCGCCGGAAGCCAGCGTGAGCCTCACCGGCTTGTCCGCCAGCCCCTCGAACGCCGCGTAGACCTCCTTCGCGGTCGTGACCTCCCGGCCGTCCACCGCGACGAGGAGATCGCCTTCCCGGGCATCGACGCCGGGTGCCGCCAGCGGCGGGACCGCGCCTTTCGCCCAGTCGGGGACGCGGAGGATGCGCAGGATCCGGTAACGGCCGGTCGCGGCATCGGCGGCCCAATCGGCGCCGAGCATCCCGACCGGGATCGTCTCGGGCTTGCGGTGCCGGTCGCCGCCGTAAACGTACGTGTGGGACGTCGACAGCTCCCCGATCAGCTCGCCGATGACCCACCTCACCTCGGCCCGGCTCTCCGCCGCCTCGATCAGCGGCTCGTACTTCTTGCCGATCGCGGCCCAGTCGAGGCCGTGCATCCCGGGGTCGTAGTAGTAGTCGCGCTCCGTGCGCCAGACCTCGCGGTAGATCTGCTTCCACTCCGCGCGCGGATCGACGGTCATCGTCAGGCCCGCGAGGTCGAGCGGCTCGGCCTTGGCCTTGTCGTCGTCGGTGTCCACGATCCCGATGTCGCTCCCCTTGCGCCAGACCAGCTCCTTCCCGTCGGGGGAGAGGGCGTAGTCGTCCACCGCCTCGAGGACGGTGCGGGTCTTCCGCTCGTCGAGGTCGAAGGCCACGAGCTTGCGGGCCTCCGGCTCGCGGATGTCGAACCGGTTGAAATCTCCCTCGTCCGCGTCGAGGAAGTACAGCGAGCCTCGCCCGACGCCGAGGTTGCGGTAGTTGCCACGGGGGAGCGGCAACGGCTCGATGCGTCCTTCGATCCCGCCGAACTCCACGATCGTCTTCGGCGGCGGCTCCTTCGACTTCGGCTCCTCCCCCTTCTCGGCCTCGTATCGAGACTTCTCCCTCCACTTGGGCTTCCGGGGCTCGTCGCCGGTCTTGGGGGGCAGGAGCGCCGGTGAGCCCGCGCGAAGGGACAGGGCGTAGAGCCCCGCGACCTTCTTGTAGACCAGCTCGAAGTCCATGTCGCTGTACGTCGGGTCGAACCGGCGGTTGCTCACGAAGAAGAGCCGCTGCCCGTCCTCGGAGAACACCGGGCCGAAGGCGTCGAGCGGGCCCGCGGTCACCGGCTTCGCTTCCCGGGTCTCGACGGCGTAGATCCAGATCCGGTTCACGAGGTCGGAGCCCATCTTGGTGTACGCGAGGAACCGGCCGTCGGGCGACCAGGCGTCGTCGAAGATCGGCTTGGCGTCTTGGCCCAAGTCCATGGCCTCGTCGTCCGCCTTGTCCACCTTCGTGATCGCCTTGGTGTCCAGGTCGATGTACGAGAGCGTCAGCGTCTGGTCGGTGAAGGCGAGCCGCTTCGAGTCGGGGGACCAGCGCAGGGCGAAGCGATACCCGTCGCGGTGCGTCGTGAGCCGGACCGGCTTGTCCTTTCCCATCGGGTCGGTGAGCCAGATCTCGTACTCGCCGCTGCGGTCGGAGAAGAACGCGATCCACTTGCCGTCCGGCGACCAGGCCGCGTCCTTGTCGCGGGAGCCGGGGTCGCGCGAGAGGTTGCGGACCGCCCCCTTCTCGCGAGGAACGGTGAAGACGTCGCCCCGGGCCACCACGAGCGCGCGGTTCCCGTCCGGGGAGAGCCCGATGTGGGTGATCCAGTCCTTGACGTTCTTGACGTAGGGGCGCGCCTCCGGGGAGTCCGCCAGGATCTCGAAGGAGACCGACTTCGACTGTCCCGTGACCGGGTCGAAGACCTCGAGCCCGCCCGCGCGGTCGTACACGATCTTGCCGGTGCCGTCGGACGGCCGCCCGGCGTCGTAGTCGGTGAAGCGGGTGAGCTGCTTCTGCTGGCCGGTGCCGGGGTCGAGGGAGAACAAGTTCAGGACGCCGTCCGGGTCGGCCTCGAAGTAGATCGTGTCGCCCATCCACATCGGGAAGCGCTCGGTCCCACGCGCGTCGGTCAGGCGTCGATCGACGCCGGTGCGGAAATCGTAGAGGTAGAGGTCCGGGGCCAGCCCGCCGCGGTATCGCTTCCAGGTCCTGTCCTCGGTGGCGACGCGGGTGTACGCGATCTCGGAGCCGTCCGGGGAGTAGCTGCCCCAGCCGGCCTCCGGGAGCGGGAGCGCCTCGAGCCCCGAGCCGTCGGGCGCGATCAGGTAGAGCCGGGTGAAGCGGCTGTACGCGTCGCGCCCCGAGCGGAACAGGATCTTCCCGTTCGTCGGGTGCCAGCCTACGACCTCGTCCTTCCCCGGGTGGTAGGTGACCCGCGTGATGTCCCCCCCCTCGGTGTTCATCACGTAGACGTCGGTGTTGCCGTCGTAGTCCGCGGTGAACGCGATCCGCTTCCCGTCGGGGGAGAATTTGGGGTATCGCTCCTCCCCCTCGTGGAACGTGATCCGCTTCGCGACGCCGCCGCTCGCCGGGACGGTCCAGATGTCCTCCGCGTGGACGAAGACGATCAGGTCGCCGTGAATGTCCGGCTGCGTGGCGAGCCTCATCGGCGCCGCGGCGAGAACGCCGGGCGCGGCGTCGAGGGACCACAGGAGGGCGAGAATGGGGAACGCGGCGACGATCGTCGCGCGCGGGACGAGGCGGAATACCGGCCGAGGGGTCCACATGGGGGCGAGATCCTCCGTAAGTCGGGAATAGAGAGACGTAACATGGCACAGGCGGCGGCAAAGGCCAAGGGGAGCGCGGGGTGAGGTGTCCGGGACAGGGCGGATGCGCCCGCCGAGATGCGATTACCCCTCTTTCGTGAACGACCATATGATCGGTGACGATTCGGAGCCGGAAAACATACTGGGAACCGCGACCGGACACCCTCCGATGGGGGGATGTATTGGCGCGTGGCATAGGAGGTGGGTGATGGCGGGACTCGTCATCCAGACGATCGACGGCAAGACGATGGCACTTTCGACCGACGCGCTCGACGCGTTCCGCGGCGAGCTCCGAGGTCGCCTGTGCTTACCGGGGGATCCAGGGTACGACGAGGCGAGGACGCTCTGGAACGCGATGATCGACAAGCACCCTGCGGCGGTCGTGCGCGCGGCCGGGGCGAGCGACGTGATCCAGACCGTCCGGCTGGCCGCGAAACACGGCCTGCTGCTCTCCGTCCGGGGCGGTGGGCACAACATCGCGGGGAACGCCGTTTGCGATGCCGGGTTGATGCTCGACCTGTCGCGGATGGACTCGGTTCGGGTCAATCCCACCGAGCGCACCGCCCGCGTCGGGCCGGGCGCCAGGCTGGCCGATCTCGACAAGGAGACCCAGGCCTTCGGTCTCGCGACACCGGTGGGGATCAACTCGACGACTGGAGTCGCCGGACTGACTCTCGGCGGAGGATTCGGCTGGCTCAGTCGCAAGTACGGGCTGACGGTCGACAACCTCCTGTCAGCCGACGTGGTGACTGCCGCGGGAGAGCTGGTTCACACGAACGACACGGACCATCCCGATCTCTTCTGGGCGATCCGCGGCGGAGGCGGGAACTTCGGTGTCGTGACCTCGTTCAAGTTCAGGCTCCACCCTGTCGGCCCCCAGGTCATCGCCGGGCTCATCGTTCACCCGTGGGCGAGCGCGAGACAGGTGCTCCTCGAGTACCGCCGCTTCGTCGCCCGGGCGCCGGACGAGCTGAGCTGCTGGGTGGTGATGCGGAAGGCGCCGCCCCTTCCCTTCCTCCCGCAAGAGGTCCACGGCAAGGAGGTCCTCGTCCTCGCCCTCTGTCACGCCGGCGACCTCGCCTCGGGCGAGAAGGCCGCGGCGCCGTTCAAGGCGATCGGGAAGCCGATCGCGGACGTCGTGGGGCCCCATCCGTTCGCGGGATGGCAGACGGCCTTCGACCCGCTGCTCACCCCCGGCGAGCGCAACTACTGGAAGTCGCACGATTTCGTCGACCTCGAGGACGGCCTGATCGACGTGCTCCTGGACGGCATCGGCCGTCTCCCATCGCCCCAGTGCGAGATCTTCGTCGGGAACCTCGGCGGCGCGATCAACCGGGTCCCCGCCGGGGCCACGGCCTACCCGCACCGGAACGTCAACTTCGTGATGAACGTCCACACGCGCTGGAGCGATCCATCGCAGGACAAGGCGTGCATCGCGTGGGCGCGGGCGCTCTACGACGCCGCCGCGCCGTTCGCGACGGGGGGCGTCTACGTCAACTTCATGCCGGACGACGAGGTGCAGCGTGTCCGCTCGGGAGCCTACGGCCCGAACTACGACAGGCTCGCCAAGGTCAAGGCCAAGTACGATCCGAGGAATCTGCTCCGGATGAACCAGAACATCGCCCCGAGCGTGCCCGCGTAACGGGCTACCTCCGGCCCGAGGCCATCCGCGTCGCGTCCGGGAGGCCTCTGAGGCGCAGCATCGCCGCGATGCCGCAGGCCGGACCTGGGGCGAGGAGCGCGAACGCCCACCTCCAGCCGATCCGGGAGACGGCGAGCGGGACCAGGCGGATCGTCAGGAGCGTGAGCAGGAACCCGAGGCAGGTCTGGACGGTGAGCGCGGTCCCGACGTGCGACGGGTCCGCCAGCTCGCTGACCGCGGCGGAGAACTGCGCGCTGTCGGCGACCACCGCGAATCCCCACAGGAGACACACGGCCGTGAGGACCGCGGGGGAGCGGAAGGCGAATCCGACGATCAGGCAGCAAGTCCCCGACATCGCGAGGCTCGCGGACGCCACGACCGTGCGCCCCCATCGGTCGGCGAGGAGGCCCGCCAGAGCGCTTCCGAGCGCCCCGGCCGCGATCGTGGCGAAGCCGGCGACCTTGGCGCTCACGACGCTCGCGCCGGCGCGACGGAAGCTCTCGAGGAGCAGAAGCGGAGCCCAGGTCCACATCGCGTACAGCTCCCACATGTGGCCGAGATAGCCGAGGTTGGCGAGCCGGCTCGGCCGGGATCCGAGCGCGGACAGCGCGTAACGCCAGTCGAACCGGCTCGTCGAGGGGAGCATCGGCCCGCCGCGCACCCACCGCCAGGTGACGAGCGCCGCCACGAGCGCGAGGGCCGACGCGGTCAGGACGACCGGTCGCCACGGCGGAGGACCGATGCCTCCTCCGAAGATCGGGAGCCCGTTGATGAGGTGAGGCGACGCGGACCCGACGGTGAGCGCGCCGACGAGAAGCCCGATCCCGAGACCGCGATCGCGCGACGTCCAGCTGGCGATCAGCTTCATCCCCGGTGGGTAGACCCCCGCCAGGCACACTCCGGTGAGGAAGCGGAGGACCAGAGCCTCGCGGAAGCCGCCGCCGGCCACGATCCCGGCGTTCGCGGCCGCACCGAGAAGGGCGCTCGCGGCGAGCAGCCGCTCCGCGCGGATCCGGTCCGACAGGTTGAGCCACGCGCTCACCAGCGCGCCGACCACGAATCCCGCCTGGACGCTCATGGTTAGCCACGACGGCTCGCCGCCGTCGAGACGCCACTCCCGCGTCAGCTGCGGCACCACTGCCGAGGCCGAGAACCACAGCCCCATCGCGAGCAGCTCGGCGACCAACAGCAGGCCGACGTTCCTCCTCTTGGCGACCATCTGGTTAGTATACGTGGGCGGAATCGAACACGGAGTTCGACCGAGCGCTCGCTTCGAGCGGTCCTCGCGCGTGACGGATCCCGGGGGAACTCCCGCTCGTGGGGCTCCCGGTCTCAGCGGTTGACCGTGCCCATGTCCGGATACCGATTCCCGGCCGCGGCGCCGGGCGGGATCGCGGCATCGAGCCGCCGCACGTCATCTGCCGTCAAGTCCACAGCGGCGGCGGCCGCGTTCTCGTCGAGGTACGCTCGGCGCTTCGTGCCGGGGATCGGAACGATGTCCGCTCCCTTCGCCAGCACCCAAGCCAGAGCGACCTGGGCCGTGGTGACCCGCTTCTCGCGGGCGAGCGCTTCGATCGGCGCGATCAGGTCGAGGTTGCGCCGCAGATTCTCTCCCGTGAAGCGCGGCCAGCTCCGCCTGCGATCGTCCTCGGCGAAAGAGTCGGGCCCCTCCACCTTTCCAGTGAGGAACGCGCGGCCCAGCGGACTGTACGCGACGAACCCGATCCCGAGCTCGCGCACCGTGGGGAGGATCTCCGCCTCGGGATCGCGAGTCCAGAGGGAGTATTCGGTCTGCAGTGCCGTGATCGGATGCACGGCGTGGGCGCGCCGGATCGTGGCGGGCGCGGCTTCGGAGAGGCCGAGATAGCGTACCTTTCCCCGGCGCACCAGCTCGGCCATGGCGCCCACCGTGTCCTCGATCGGCACCCGGGTGTCCACCCGGTGCTGGTAGTAGAGGTCGATGAATTCGACACCGAGGCGCGTAAGGGACGCGTCGCAGCAACGCTGCACGTACTCGGGCCTGCCGTTCACGCCGATCCAATCGCCGTCGGGGGTTCGCTCGTTGCCGAACTTGGTGGCCAGCACCACGCGGTCGCGGCGGTTGCGGATCGCGCGCCCGACGAGGACCTCGTTGGTGAACGGCCCGTAGATGTCGGCGGTGTCGAGGAACGTCACCCCGAGCTCAAGGGCGCGGTGGATGGTCGCGATCGACTCCCCGTCGTCTTGCGGGCCGTAGAACTCGCTCATGCCCATGCAGCCGAGCCCCATCTCGGAGACGACGAGCCCCTGCGATCCCAACCGGCGCTGCTTCATGCCTCGACCCTCTTTCCCGGCCGTACGGCACCCAGGATCGTTCAGAGTAACACGCGGAGGATGAGGGCAGCCGTCAACTCATCTGCGTGCCGCCGCACACGGGCAAGTACGTGCCCGTCACGAAGCGCGACCGCTCGGTGCGGAAGAAGCGCACGGAGCCGGCGAGGTCGTCCGGCGGCGCGGGACGTCGCAGGGCGTGCCGGTCGAGGTCCAAGCGGCAGCGAGTGAGTCGCTTGTATTCGGCGTTGGGTTCAATTCGGCAGATCGTCGACAAGTAGGCTTGGAACGGCGCACGTCACCCGTCACCCCATGTCCGAAGTGCTCCAGGTCAGTCGCTTCGTACGGTCGGGTTGATCCCACCGACCGCATCGAGCACCCATTCGCTCAGGTACGACAAGATCTCTCTACTCACCCAACCGCGCTTCGCGTCCGCCAGGGTGTGTCCGACACCGGGAAAGACCCGGATAGCGATGCGCGGGTTCTTCTCCGGCTCCAACGCATCTCGCAACCGGCGCACGCTCTCCTTCATCGGTACGTTGTCGGTCTCGTCCAACTCACCGAAAACCGCCAGCGCGGGCCTTTCCAGACGACGCCACGCCCACAGGGGATCGACGTCGCCGACCTTTCGCCACCAAGACCAATGCCAGTCGTCTCGAGACCCCGGCAGTTCCGCCGCGGCAGGCGCCCAAGGCCCTTCCTTGAGCGCTGCGAGGGCGGCGGCGTAGGTCGCCCACGTCGAGTCGGTCGAGGTCCGAGCGTAAGCGGTCGCCAGCTCCCCTACGGCGGCGATTGCGCTGATGCCATCCGCCGGCACGCCCTCACGTCTCAGATCCTGGACCATCTCATGGCGCATTTGATCGTAAAGGGTGACGGCGCCCGCCGACACGGCCACGACGTACGCCACGTCCTTCGAGCGCACCGCGGCGAGCGGCGCCACGACTCCCCCTTGGCTCAGGCCCACGAGACCGACGCGCGATGGGTCGACCCGGCGGTCTCCACGAAGCAACGAAACGGCGGCCAGGGCGTCGTCGCCAAGGTCCTCGAGGCTCGCGGCCCGCCAATCGCCGCCCGACGCACCCGACCCACGCTTGTCAGGGAAAAGCGTTACCACGCCGGCGCGCGCCAGGTGCTGCGCGAAGGTGAAGGCCCACACGTTGTCGCGGTCGCTGTCTCCCGAACCTTGGATGAACACGGCTCCCGGCAGCGCAAGTGGAACCTCACGCAGGGTTCCGCCCGTCTTCCCCACGAGCTTCCGGACCCGCGGGATCATGAGGAGCCCCGCGAGCTCGGTCGCGCCGTTGCGGTAGCGCACCTCCTCCATGTCGAACGGAGATTCCCTCGCCCGGGGCATGCGCGTCGGCGGAGCGCCGTTGACGGAGAGACCGAGAGCGAGGCTCCGACCCTCACGATCGCGCTCGACGGTGATCGACGCGTTCTCCCAACTGCCGGACCCGACGGTTCGGTACCGATCGGGCCCCGTGGCCTCCAGACGATGGAAATGAACGCCGTCGAAGTCGAGGAGCCGATATCCGCCCGTCGGACCCCAGACGACGAGCACTTTTCCGGTCGGGGACGATTCATACCAGCCCGCGATCCTCCCGCCGTCGGTGGCGGCGATCGGCGCGGTCGGTTTGGAGGGATGCGGTGGGCCCTGTGCCGGCAAAGTGACCACCGAGACAGCAAGCGCGAACCAAGTCACCACGATCGCGATCATATCGAGTCACTCCTGAGGGACGGGGGACGCGACCCCAGTGTTCCTCCCTGCATTAGAAACGCGCGAAGACGCCTCGAAGTTGCACCGGTGGCCCGCTGACGCTCCGATATCCCGGCGCCACGTCGAGAGATCACGTCTCGTGGGAGGCTCGGAATTGGGCACAATTTGGCCAATCAGCCTTCATCCAAGGCGCGAGCATTACCCTGCGACCCTTCTGGAGGTGTGCGTGGGCGGAACCAAGGTCGACGGTTCCCTCCCGAGATGTGGTCCACTTCCCGCACGTGGAGGAGAATGCTGTTGGGAGGTGGCTTCACCGCAGGACGGCAGGGTGACACAAGCTGGCCTTCCAGGACGTAATTCTCGGATCTGCAGCTTGAACCTCCTATCCCCCGAGAGGTGGCAGGAGACGCAGAGCTGGTTTGAGAGATGATTGAACACAAACAAGCGGAAGGACCGTCCGGCACCTCATTCGGGCGTTACCAAGTCGTGGAACACATCGGCTCGGGCGGAATGGGTGCGGTCTACGCTGCGTACGACGAGAAGCTTCAGCGCAAGGTAGCGCTCAAGAGCATCCGGCTCGAACGTCAACTTGACGAACAAGCCCGCAACCGCTTCCTGCGTGAGGCGCGGGTTCTCTCTCAGTTGGGGCACCCCAACATCTGCCAGATCTTCGACTACCTCGAAGGGAAGGAAGGCGACTTCCTTGTCCTGGAGTTGATTGACGGCAGGAACCTGTCCAAGGCCATCAGGAAGGGGCTCCCGGACGGATTGAAGCTGCGGATCGCGGAGCAAATTGCGAGCGTGTTGGTTGCCGCCCACGGGAAGGGTGTGATCCATCGGGACTTGAAGCCCGACAACGTCATGCTCACCCAGGAGGATCAGGTCAAGGTCCTGGACTTTGGCCTTTCGCGGCAGCTGGGCGAGGAACCTGCCCTGACACCACGCAGTCCTTCTTCCGAGGCGATCTCCGCGAGGACAGGATCGGACCAAGGGCCCAACGTCGCCGAGGCCGTCACGGAGATCGAACCTGCAGTGCCCGACTCGGGATCCGACAGCGGCCTCACGACCGCGGGAAGCATCCTGGGAACATTGGGCTACATGAGCCCGGAGCAGGCGCGGGGGGAGCCGGTGACGCCGGCGAGCGACATGTATTCCTTCGGCCTACTCCTTCAGGAGCTCTTCACGGAGAAAGCTCCGGTGGAGACGGAATCCGACGTGGAAACCCGGGTTGAAAGAAGCAGGGCTCGCGAAGCGTCGCCGGTCAGCGTTCTGGATCCAGATTTGCAAGCGCTGATCAACAGGCTGAAGTCCTTGGCCCCGGGCGCCCGCCCTTCCGCGGAAGACACCGTTCAGAAACTGACTTGGATCCGAGAGAAGCCGCTTCGGCGCAGGAAGAAGATCTTGTTGTCCGTCGCGGCAACCGCTCTGATGGTTTTCAGCCTCGCCATGGCCGTACAGTCCATCCGAGCGGGGCGTGCAGAGAAGCGCGCGCGCGAGGAAGCAGAGATGGCCAAGCAGGTGTCGGATTTTCTCACGAGCATCTTCAATGTGTCCGACCCCGGCGAAACCAGGGGAAAGACGGTCACCGCCCGCGAAATCCTGGACAAAGGGGCCAAGAAGGTCGCGACGGAACTCAAAGGCCAGCCGCTCGTGCAGGCCCGGCTGATGAGCACGATGGGAACGGTCTATACGGAGCTGGGTCTTTACAACGACGCAGAACCCCTGCTCTCGTTCGCGCTCGGTGTCCAGGAAAAGGCTCTCGGCCCGAACCATCCCGATGTGGCTGAAAGCCTGAATAATCTGGCTTCTCTTCACTGGTTCGAGGGCAAGTACGCAGAGGCCGAGTCGCTCTACAAGCGATCCTTGGAGATCTGGGAGAAGACCCTCGGCCCGGACCATCCCGATGTGGCCAAGAGCCTGAATAACTTGGCGCTTGTCTACTGGAACGAGGGTAAGTACGCGGAGGCCGTGCCGCTCGCCAAGCGGTCCCTGGACATCTGGGAGAAGGCCCTCGGCCCGGAGCATCCCGATGTGGCTCGAAGTCTGAATGGCCTGGCGAGCATCTACTCGAGCCAAGGCCAGAAGGAGAAGGCCGAGCCGCTCTTCCAGCGGTCCGCGGCCATCTACGAAAAGGCCCTGGGCTCGTACTACCCCGGCCTGGCCGCACCCCTGGTTAACCTGGCGAATCTCTACTGTGACGAAGGCCGGTTGACCGAGGCGGAGCCGCTCTACACGAGGTCGTTGGCGATCCGCGAGAAGACGCTTGGCCAGGATCATCCCGATGTGGCCGTGAGCCTGAACAATCTGGCGACTCTCTACTGTGAGGAAGGCAAGTACGCGGAAGCCGAGCCGCTTTGCAAGCGGTCCCTGGCCATCTACGAAAAGGCCCTCGGCCCGGACCACAGCCATTCCCGCTAAACGCGACATGCGCCTGGATCCGGAAGAGCCGGCCAACGTGGCCCGCATGGCGGCGTCGATGCAACTCAGGTATGTGGTCATCACCAGCGTCAACCGCGAC